>CAYTUH010000310.1:0-3869 GCA_964441165.1 uncultured Syntrophaceae bacterium | reverse complement strand
ATAATCGAAAGTTGAAAGGATAGTTTAAAAAAGCAGTCTTCTTTATGTAGAGTAAAAGAAGTGTGGCATGGAGAACATTTGTGGCTGACGGGGTCGGTCGAAATCTGTGACTCCGGCTGAACTGCCGGATGTTCTCCAACCGACACCCTGTCTAATGGGAAGATGCCGGAGTGGATATTATAGACGGGATAAACGGTATTGGCACAGTCACACAGATAACCACATAAAGGAAAGAATGCAGCAGTGAAAAAGGTTATATCGCGGCATTCTACTCGTACTCGGAACGCCTCGTCAACAGAGTCAATGCCCGACCCCTTTCTTTGCTGCCCCCGGTCAAGGCATCCCCCCTTCCCCTTTACGATTACATGGAACTTGAATTTTCATACAAAATGCGATACATGCTGCAATCTCCAATAACATTTATTCGATTGGCGCAATCTGCTGGTCATCTCACTGATTCTGGAGAGAATGGTATGAAGCGCGACACCCTGTCATGGTCGTTTTTAACGGCGACGATTATCCTGGCCAATGTCCTCTGGTTCGTCACGTTTTACCTTTCCGTCAGTACGTTCTGGATCAAAATCACGATATCGGCGTCATTGCTTGCCGCATTGTCTATCCTGATCAATCCCCACAGAAAAGAGCAACTACGTATCGATGCCCGGTCCGTGCTGATCGGACTGGCATCGGCGGCAATACTCTACGCAATTTTCTGGGCAGGAAGGGAAATCTCATCGCTGATTTTTTCGTTTGCCCCGCATCAGATCGGGGGCATCTACGCCAAAGGGAAAGGTGCCCACATGGGAATTGTCTTTCTTGTCTTATTCTTTATTACGGGTCCGAGTGAAGAGATATACTGGCGGGGATACCTGCAGGATACACTCATGAAACGCTTCGGCGGGTGTACAGGATGGCTCTTCGCCACCGCGCTCTATGCCGGAGTCCATATCTGGTCGTTCAACTTCATGCTCATCGGCGCTGCCGCGGTGGCCGGTGCCTTCTGGGGGTTCATGTATTGGCGTCTGGGCAACCTAGTGCCGGTGATAGTGTCCCACTCCATATGGAGTGCCTTTATATTTGCAGTGCTGCCGCTGTCCTGAAGGATCAAAGGCAGAAACTCCACAGGTGAGCGATGAACCTCTTCAATAAAATCCTGTTTCGCTGTGTGTACTGGTTCAAGGCTCCATGGGATGTGGGCGGCCCTCAACCCATCATGAAAGAGCTTGAGCAGCGGGGTGAGATTACGGGCCGGGTCCTTGATGTGGGCTGCGGTACGGGCGATACGGCAATCTTCCTTGCGCAAAAAGGCTATGCGGTGATGGGGATCGACTTTATACCGAAAGCAATCGACCTGGCCTCGGCAAGGGCGAAGAGCGCAGGCTCAGAGATACCCTTTCGGGTGTTCGACGCAATGCAATTAGACCAATTGCATGAACGATTCGATACCGTCCTCGATGCAGGACTCTTTCACAACCTTTCCGACGCTGACAGGATCCGCTATACCCGATCCCTGGGATCGGCACTGGAGCCGGGCGGGGTGTTCCACATGCTCTGTTTCAATGACTCCCAGCCGGGCTTTATCGGACCGCGCAGAATTTCAAAAGAGGAGATATATCACACATTTTTACAGGGCTGGCAGATAGACTCGATACGAGAGACGAAATATAAGGCCTACTATCCGGTCGGCGGTGCGCATGCCTGGATCGCGTCCATTCGTAAAGTGTAGGAACGATCTCCTTTTGAACTTCCGGAGCAGCCCGCATGCGCCATCAGTTACAGATGCGCGTGTGTCGTAGAAAGCCGCCCGGTACAAAGCCCCCCGATCCTGACCGGGATTTCATCTTTTTCGTACCACCATGTAAATTGCCCGGTGAGGGGTGACTTTACCCCGTATTTCAACAGTTTCCAGGGTATCGATTTCAAAAAGTGGTTCAACGAACGCGGCGATCTCGTCTTCGGAAGAAAAATATAACACCCTGCCGAAAGGTGTTTCCCTGTATTTTCCTGTGCCGCCAAAGCCGGGGTCCTCGTCGCTGAAGCATACCGACAGATACGTCCCATCCATCCTCAGCAGCCGGTGCACATTGTGAATATAGGTGTCTCTCTCCTGCGGGAAGAGGTGGTGCAGCAGTTCCCAGTCAAACGCGAAATCGAATGTATCCTGAACTTCGGCCATATCACCCAGCAAGTCGGCTACAATAAGGTTCCCCGGTATCCCTCTTTCGGACACGGATGTGCGCGCGATTTCTATGGCAGTTTCCGAAAAATCAACGCCCGTAGCATCAAATCCCATCTTTGCCAGATACATGACACAGTTGCCCGTCCCACACCCCAGTTCGATCACCCTGCATGGTGGTATTCTCCCCGTTTCAACAAGATGCCGCAGGATTTCCGGGGAAGTATCCAGATGCCACGGTATCTCGTCGGGTGTCATACTGCTGTAAATTTTTTCCATTTTATCTTTCAACATTGAAATAATTCCTTGGCAATGTGGCAGGTAATATATGACATATCAATTTTGTCAAGAATGTAGGCCTGACCCCCAGGCTTACGGACTGCCGACGCAAGGGAGCACTCACCCGGCTCTCTGGATTGTCATTCCACTTGCCTATATTGTGCCTATATTGTATACGAATCGAACAGACGGCGCTCCGTGTCCCCTTCAATCCGGGCAGTTACCTCCACGAACGGAGTCAGGGGTGAATATTTCAGTTTGTTTCTCAACAGCTCATCAACCTGAAAGATCCCGGCTGAATTAGCCAGTCTGATTTCAATGCATACGGGTTTCGTTTCGCCTTTTATAATGTTGACCCCTTCGACGGCTCTCGCAGACACGGAATGGATATTTATCTGCCCCGCTTCGAAGGGAATCCGGGAACGTCCTTCGGACATATCCGTTGCGTCGGCGACTTTCAGGACACCGGCCTCAATGGTCAAGCACTTCTCGTCGGCGCCATGTGCGAAGATGGCATGCAGTGTCTCCGACACCATGGTCGTCAAATCCGGTTCATCGTAGATCCCCTCCAGCAACTCACGGGCCTTACGGAATGCGATAAACAGGCTGTATCGTTCATGATGATCCCGGTGCACCGAGATTCCCGTGTCATGTAGGCAGGCTGCCAGGACCACAATCAATTCGGCATCCTCGCCTGTCAATCCATGATGGGTCACGACGCTGGGTTCGACACCTCCTTTGACCAGGAGCCTGATGATGCGCAGGGCGGCGTTGGCCACGATACGGATATGCACCTCGCCATGGTCGCTGATGCCCGAGCGATCCACAGCGTTCACATTCGCGCATTTCCAGATTTGAAACAACTCCTGATCCGCCTTGATTCGAGTAACCAGGGCATGCAGTTTTTTATTGCTGCGAACAGGTATTTTGAATTCCATAGATAGTCCTCATTCCGTTGGATCTGCACCAGGCATGGACTGGGGATCCCGCTCCATGCCGGCGGCGTTTCATATTCAGGTATGCGTCACAGCACATCCCGGCGTGACACCCCTGTAGTGCATTATGGCACATATCCGCATTCCCCGTATTCCTGTTTCGGGATTCGGCACGTTCACGATGTGATGCACCTCGTGTCACCACAGGCTATAATCGAATTTATTGAATTATGCAAATGACCTCGTGCGCCGGTGTGGGAAAGCCAGGGGACATTGCATGGCTGTCGTGTAAAACCGCTCACGGAAGATCCGCTTTCCACGTACACTCCAGGCGTATTCTCTGGCTCGGGTCTCCTTCAAGGTGCCCCCTGAGCTCCATTTTAGGTTTGTCTATCCTGCCTGATAGTTCAACCCTGAAACTCTCCTCCACGTGACCGGCTGTCGAACAGGGTGTTTCTTCATATGGCGCGGCCTCTATT
>CAYTUH010000309.1:0-3869 GCA_964441165.1 uncultured Syntrophaceae bacterium | reverse complement strand
AGAGCCGAACGATAAGGACGGTCGGATGCCATCGCCTCAACCACATCGGCAACGGCAATAATGCGCGCTTCCAGCAGGATATCGTCACCGGAAAGCGCATGGGGATATCCCGATCCGTCAAGTTTTTCATGGTGTTGAAGAACAATCTGCGCAACAGGCCACGGAAAACCAATGTTCTTCAATATGTCGTAGCCTATCTGGGGATGCACCTTCATCATCAGAAATTCAATATCGGTGAGTATCCCCGGCTTGCTGAGGATTTCCGACGGCTCATATATTTTTCCTATGTCATGGAGCGTCGCCGCTACCCGTATTCCTTCCATGGTATCCTCGGGAAGTTTCATGTCGCCTGCGATTGCACAGGCAAGCTGTGCAACACGCTGCTGATGGCCTGCCGTATAGGGGTCCCGTTTTTCCGTTATCGAGGCAAGGGCGCTCACCGTTTCTTCCAGGCGCCTCTGCAGCTGTTCGAAACTGAGCCGCAGTTCTTCCTGGGCACGTTTGCGAAGGGTGATATCGCTGACGTACCACATGTCCGCAGGTTCATCATTGATCTTGATCATTCCGAGGGCCAATTCGACGTCCTTCACGGTGCGGTCCTTGCAGAGGAGCCTTGTTTCGTGAACGGGAAGTATCTTTTCGCCGCTCATGTGCCGCTCGTATATATCGGCAAAGCTTTTTCTGTAATCGGGAACCAGGAGTTCCAGATAGTGTTTTCCCACCAGTTCCCTGACGGTATATCCCGACATTTTGGCCATTGCCCGGTTGGCAAATTTATAGACATCATCCTGAATGATGACGACTCCATCCATTGCCTGCTCAACAAGGGCGGAATATCTTTCTTCACTTTCCCGCAAGGCCTCCTCCGCCTGTTTCCGCTTCGTGATATCTTCATAGACAACGACAATCTTTTTCTCCTTCAATATGTCGCCGACTTTTGAGGTATGTATCATGCAGACGATGTCGGTGCCGTCCTTGCGACGACAGGGAAATTCCTCGCTCCAGGTCCGCTTCGTCTCGAGAACGGGATAGACCCGTTCCGCGATATCCCTGTACTCCTCATCACTCCGGTAGAGCATCCGTGTCATTTTGCCGATCAATTCCTTCGGCTTCCATCCGAAGACATTTTTTACGGAATCATTGGCAAAGATGATCCGCCTGTTCTCCAGACCGATCACCGCATGAGGAATGGCCGCGAGGATTGATGATTCCAGGACCTTCATCTCATCCAATTTATCCTGCGCTTCCCGCAGGGCAGTAATGTCGACTGAACTTCCCAATGCAGCGCGTTCGCCAAAATACTCAATGGGAGTCACCGTTTCCAGTATCCGTTTCACGCTGCCGTCTTTTGAAATCAGCCGGTATTCGTAGGGAGACTTCTTTTTGCCCTTGAGCATCATTACGGCGTTTTTCCGTGTTCTGTCCCGATCATCGGGATGAACAAGCGACAGGGGGTCCTCATGCAGCAGTTCGTCCAGCCTGCTGTAGCGGGAATAATTCAGGACGTGGGGATTCAAAAAACGAAACTTTCTGTCTTGGACGATATAGACACCCGTCTGAGAACTGTTGGCAAAGGCATCGTAAAGCTTCTCGGCCTGTTTCTGTTGCGTAATATCCCGTATGATACCCTGGTACCCCTGAGCCGTGCCGTTTTTTCTCCTTACCGTCATGTTGACGATGCAGTCCATGGGCTTTCCGTTCTTCTTCCGGAGCTCCACCGGGAAATCGGTGACCGATCCCCGCTGTTCGATTTCCTTGAGGAAACGGTTTCTATCATCGAGATTAATGTAAAAGTCGCGCACGGACATACTCATCATCTCTTCCCGGGTATACCCGAAGAGGTCGAGTGCCGATTGATTGACATCGACGAAGTGGCCGTCCATGTCTGCAATGATAATGGCGTCTCTCGATTCCTCGAAGAAATCACTGTAGAGATTCTCACCTTTCGAGATGCCTGCCGACCTCTCGGCGGATACCCCCTTTTCAAGTTCATCTATCCGCAGACGAAGCGCATGTATTTCGCCGATGAGGGCTTTCTTTGTTTTTCCTTCGTCTTTCATGGGAACCTCCACAGGGACGATTCGGTGGGTAACTGCCACAGAGAAGCACCCACACAGTGACAGGGGGTCTCGGGCATCTCGCGTGTAATTCTAAATGGTATTGATGGGGCTGTCGAGGAAAAACTTCCCGGGTTGGCCCGGAGCATAACGAGAATCCATGCGGCACATGGAAAGACGGCCTGCAGCGACCACGAATGCTACCGGCTCGGGCATATGTGGGGAGTTGCTCGCGGAATATTACCTTGCTGTACTCGGAAGACAAAAAAGGGGGTTGATACCCCCTTTACGCGGACACCGACATTGATCAGTCGGCCTCTTTTACCAAATCTCCGATACCTCTCTTATCATTCTTCGTTGACTCTTTCTTTCAGTTCTTTTCCAACCTTGAAAAAAGGCAGTTTCTTGGGAGTTACCTGGATCGTGCCGCCTGTTTTGGGGTTCCGTCCTGCGTAAGCACCGTAATTCCTAACTACAAAGCTCCCAAAGCCTCTGATTTCTATTCTGCCTCCCTGCTTGAGTTCATCGCTGAACCCCTTGAATATCAGATTTACCACATCTGTCGCCTGTCGTTCTGTCAGGTCTTCCTTCTTACTCAATGCATCAATTAAATCAGATTTGTTCATAAGACCCCCTTTATTTTCTCACCACGAGCGGGTCACGAAAAACGTGACGTATTTTTTATATACTTACAACGAATAATGAATCTACATATTGTTTATTTTACTACGAAAGTCAAGATAAATTTCTTCAAAAGTGTATATTTTAATCACCCCGTAAACGTTTTATCTCTTTTTCGCTGAGATATCTGAACTCTCCCGGACGCAGCGTTCCGAGTTCAACAGCGGAGATCGCAATCCTCACGAGCCTGATGACGGGTCGTTCGATCGACTCGAAAAATCTCCTGACAACTCTGTTCCTTCCCTCCGAAATCGTCATTTCAATCCAGGAATTCTTCTTGTTCTTTTTTTCCATGCCGATCCTGAGAGGCTTCACGAGTCCGTCCTGAAGCTGCACACCCTCCTTCAGGGTTTTCATTTCCTCCCCTGAGAGGGTTCCCTTGATTTTGACCATGTAGGTCTTGGAAATTTCGAACTTCGGATGCTGGACCTTGTAGGCAAATTCACCGTCATTCGTCAAAAGCAGGAGTCCTTCCGAGTCATAGTCGAGCCGGCCCACCGGGAACACCCGTTCCTGGATGCCTTTTATCAAATCGGTGACAATCGGCCGCCCCTGGGGATCCTTCAGGGTTGTCACAAAACCTCTCGGTTTATGCAACATGAGGTATATATGAAGGGGATTCACGGCAATGAGCTTCCCGTCAATTCGTATCTCATCCTTCCTTTCATCGGCCTTTGTCCCCAGCGCGGTGACGCTGCGCTGATTGACACTCACCCTGCCTTCCTGAATCATCCTCTCGGCTGCACGGCGGGATGCGATACCGGAACGGGCAATAATTTTCTGCAGACGCTCTTTCACGGGAGAACTTCCTAATCTTCCAATTCTTCAATTTCCTTCAGGGTCGGGAGCTCTGAAAGGTCCTTGAGACCAAACACCTCGAGAAATTTCTTTCCGGTACCGTAAATAATGGGACGGCCCGGTACATCCTTTCTGCCCACGATTCTCACCAGATTTTTTTCCAGGAGGCCCTTCAAGGTGCCGCTCACATCAACGCCTCGTATTCTCTCTATTTCCGACTTGATAATCGGCTGCCGGTAGGCAACCACCGCCAGGGTTTCCAGGGCTGCCTGAGAAAGCGCCATCGGTCGTATTCCTTTCAGCATCGTCACCCAGGGGGCGGTTTCTTCCGTC
>CAYTUH010000308.1:0-3889 GCA_964441165.1 uncultured Syntrophaceae bacterium | reverse complement strand
GGGGGTTCACGTTTTTTGTATTCGCAAAAAAACGGACAGTAACACCGGGGTGGCGGAAAAAATGTCATGAAAGGAGTGGAAGTATGAGGAAATCATTGAAAGGCATCGTTTACTGCATGGTTACGCTCGTTGTGTCGCTGTTGTCCGTCTCGTTCGCATTCGCAAGTGAGGGAGCTGCTTCGGGCGATGTCTCGGCGAAAGCACTGGTTCTTGCATGCAGTGTCATTGCTGCCGGCATTTCAATGGGAGTCGGCGCATTCGGTCCCGGCCTGGGAATGGGACAGGCAACGGGCGGGGCAACCAATGCAGTGGGCAGAAATCCCGATGCCCAGGGTAAGATCATGCTTACCATGCTCGTCGGTATGGCCATGACCGAGTCCATCGCGATTTACGCGCTGGTCATCTCGCTGGCCATTCTCTATGCCAATCCATTATTGAAATACATAGTGGGATAGAGATCAGGGCTTCATAAGAAAAAAGGGGGAGCGTATAAGAGCGACTACCCCCTTTTTTTTGTCTCAAATCCTTGATATTCACCGATTTTCAATTCCTGTGAGGGCGCATTCGGCCCCGCACCAAGCCATCTACTTCATTCTTTTCGGTAACAACCGCCCGTCAAGCATCATGAGAATCAACTTTTGCCCTGCCCGCTTTCTTTTCCGACTGCATGTGTTTCAAGCGAAGCATCTTTTCCTGCGCCCGTTTTGACCGTTTTCTTTTTTGCCGTTTCAGCTTTTCTATGCGCTGCTGTTCAACACTTTTACGGCCTTTCTGAATCCGCTCGATCCGGTCCAAAAGAATACGCCGGGCGATGAATCTGTTCAGGGCCTGGGACCGTTCCCGCTGGCACTTCACCGACAGTCCCGTCGGCAGGTGCACGAGTTGGACGCATGTCGATGTCTTGTTCACCTTTTGCCCGCCGGACCCCGAAGACCTGACAAAGGTCTCCTTCAAATCCTCTTCCTTGACCCCGAGACGCTCCATCCGCTCACGCAGAGCCTTCTCCTTGTTTTCCGAAATATTGAAAATGGGCATAATGATTATCAGTTTCGAGTTTCGAGTTTCGAGTTCAAAGTTTAATTAAGCTATCAGCTGTCAGCACTCAGCTTTCAGCAAGAGCTGAAAAACCTTTAAAAACAGATTGCCACGACCGCCGAGGGCGCTCTCGCATAATAGCTGTCAGCTTTCAGCAGTCAGCCATCAGCAATTAAAAACAGTTCAAAGTTATCCGCCCCTGACGGGGCGTTTTACTCCTGAGGGACCTTGGAACTCTGGAACTCAGGTACTTTCTTTTCCTCTGTGCCTGCTTTACTCAATCCCTCAATCCTTTCTCCATGAATCCGGACTTCGGCCTTCTTGACACCTTTCAGCACGTCGTTTATAGTCTTTTTACACAATTTTTTCATTATAAAAGGAAGTCTATGTTCAGTGCGGTCCTGATAAACAATCCCTTTTCCGACCCCGGTGTGTATGTGAAGTTCAAATACCGGAACGAGGCCTTTCTGTTCGACCTGGGGGACCTTCATCATCTCCCGTCACGACAGGTCCTGAGGATTAGCAGCATTTTCGTCTCTCACACGCACATGGACCATTTCATCGGCTTCGATTATATCCTTCGCATATGCCTCGGAAGAGATGCCCACATATCACTCTTCGGGCCGCCGGGCTTTATCAAAAACGTGGAAAGTAAAATAAATGCCTACACATGGAACCTGGTGGAAAATTACTCCAATGACTTCGTTATCGAAGTGACGGAAATGGACCAGTCGCGTATGAAGACAAGGCAGTATCGCTGCAACGAGGCCTTCAAGGGAAAAACCATCCGCCGATCCGCGCCATTCACCGGCACACTCCTGGAAAGAGACGACTGCCTCGTGCAGACGGTCTTCCTGGACCATAAGACACCGTCCCTCGCCTTTTCAGTGGAGGAAAAGCAGCATATCAACATCATGAAGAATTCCCTGGAAGAAATGGGATTGCCCCAGGGAAACTGGCTGAATATCCTGAAAGACAGCATCATGCGGGGAGACCCTGACGACACACCGATTCGGGTGCCCCGGACAGATGCACTCGAGAAGGCCTCCGGCGGAAATGCCCTGCCGCTGGGAGAATTAAAGGAAAAGGTCGTGAGAATCACACCGGGACAGAAGGTTACCTATGTGGCCGATGCGGTATACAATGAAGAAAATGCACGCAAGATTGTCGAACTGGCGGAAACATCGGATATTCTCTTCATCGAGGCATCCTTTCTGGACGAGGAAAGGGAGAAAGCCGCCCAAAAATATCATCTGACGGCAAAACAGGCGGGAGAACTGGCCCGGAAGGCGGGGGTTAAGCGAATCGTCCCGTTTCATTTCTCACCGAAATACAAGGGACAGGGACATCTCCTTGAAGAGGAAGCCCTCATGGCGTTCGAGGGATTCGAGGACGATCGTCCACCTCACATCTTTTCAATCTGAAAACCTTCCAGTTTTATGGCAACTGAACGCTGCAGAATATCGATCGAGACCACAAAGAGGCTTTTTCTGTAGTCCGTTGCAACGACCACACCTTCGATACCCTTGAACGGCCCATCGACGATGCGTGCATATTCCCCTTCTCTCGGGTAGGTGAAGGATTGGATTTCAACATCGGAACCAATGAGACGCTCTATGGCCTCGATCTGTTCGTCCGGCACAGGCACGGGGACATGGCTGTTGGGCTTGCCGAGTATTCTGACCACGCCGTAGGTGGTGAGGACGTCCAACTTGCTCTCGTTGGTCATTTCGGGAATGTCGACAAAAAGATACCCTGAGAACATCGGTATTTTTATCCGCTTTCGCCTGTCCTTCCTCGTGCTCCATACCTCCAGCTTGGGAAGAAAGGTCGTAATCGACTTTTGCAAAAGCCGTACATATACCTTGTCTTCATGCCTGCTTTTCGTGTGTACCGCGTACCAGGACATAACGTGCAGCGGGTGAAAGGATTACGGGGTCAGCAAAACGCCCTGCCCCTTCAACTCCCGCCCCTTCAATCCTTTCTTTTCATCCTGTAATCCATGATAACGTCATCGCCCTTTCGAGAAACTTTCTGAAGGGTGAATCGTATGGCGTCATCCATGGTGATGCTTCCAAGATTGCCGACGGTTTCGATACCCCTGCCGAGAACCTTGGGAGCCGTTATCGCGACAAACCTGTCGACCAGTCCCTCTTTCAGAAAGGCCGTGATTATTTCCGCTCCCCCCTCCACCAGCACCGACGACAGGGTTCGTCTTCCCAATTCGGTAAGAAGCGCCGGCAGCGCCACATGACCATTGATATTTCCGGAAAGGACGATCGTTTCAACACCCCGTGCCTCCAACTCGCGCCGCTTGGCCGCATCGTGCTCCGGCGTAACGACCACCAGCGTTTTCGCCTTTTCCTGGTCGCGCAGCACCCGGGCGTCGAGTGGCATTCTCAGGGTGGAGTCAAGTACCACCCGGACCGGGTTCCTTCCCCTGACCCGTCGCACCGTCAGTTCCGGGTCATCGGCGAAGACCGTCCCGATCCCCACGAGGATGGCATCGTGACACGCACGCAATGCATGGGCGAACTTCAGTGACGGTTCGGAGCTGACCCAGCGGGAATGACCCGACGAGGTGGCGATCCGTCCATCGAGCGTCTGTGCACACTTGAGGGTCACAAAGGGAATCCCGGCGGTCATGAACAGGAAAAAGCGTTCATTGAGATATCGGCATTCGTCCTCCAGTACACCGACGGTGGTATCCACGCCGTGTTGCTGCAATTTAGCGATACCCCTGCCCGATACGGCCGGATTGGGATCCGGAACGCCGATTACCACGCGCCCGAGGCCCCCTTCAATGATGGCATCAACACAGGGTGGTGTTTTTCCATGGTGGGAACAGGGCTCC
>CAYTUH010000307.1:3627-3895 GCA_964441165.1 uncultured Syntrophaceae bacterium | reverse complement strand
GCAGCAGTATCATGCCCCAGAAAAAGAATCCCGACGTGGCGGAACTGATCCGGGGAAAGACCGGGAGGGTCTACGGCAACCTCTCGGCACTTCTGACGATAATGAAGGGTCTTCCCATGACGTACAACCGCGACCTTCAGGAGGACAAGGAACCGCTTTTCGATACGGTCGATACGGTCAAGGCCTCTCTCGCAGTCTTTACGGCCATGGTGAAGAAAGTAACATTCCGGGAAGATCGTATGCGGGAGGCCGCCTTGAAAGGATTTTC
>CAYTUH010000307.1:0-3617 GCA_964441165.1 uncultured Syntrophaceae bacterium | reverse complement strand
AAAAATGTTGTCCGAGGCGGTGAAGGGTTTTTCAACGGCCACCGATATTGCCGAATATCTTGTCCGGAAGGGAATCCCTTTCAGGGAAGCCCATGAAATCGTGGGAAGGATCGTCCTTCGCTGTATCGAGAGCGGCCGGGACATTCCGTCTTTGACGGCGGAAGAAATGAAGGCCTTCCATCCCCGGATTGACGATGATATCTTGGAAGGGATTACCGTTGAACAGTCGGTAAATGCCAGAAACCAAAGAGGGGCAACGGCCCGGAGGATGGTTCTGAAGAGGATTGAGGAACTTGAGAACAGCGACGCGTCATAAAAGGAGCGTGATTCTTTTCATGATTTTCCTGCTGGCCTTGGTCTGTTTCAGTGCCCAGGGGTGCGGGAAAAAGGCTGATCCGCTCTGTCCCCCGGTCGCAGCCGCCGCGGGGATTTCCGGTCTTGATGTGGAGAGCAGGGGGGAGGGCGCGCGGGTGAACTGGGTTGTTTCCACGCAAGCACATCCCTTTGACCGTGTCAGGATATACAGAAGCAGCCTGAACCGAAGTGTCGAAAACTGTTCCGGTTGCCCCCGCACATTCGTCCTGATCGGTGAGGTCGATCTGGGCGATGCACTCTTTTTGAGCGGCGGAGAGGGGCACTATGCCTTTTTTGATTCCACCGTGGAAAAGGGATACCGCTATGCCTACAGAGTCAGTATCTGTACTGACGGGGGCCAGTGTGACAATGTTCCCGACAGTGTGGAGATCGATTTTTGACATGCCAGGGAACAGAAAGTTGAATAGTCGAAGAGGCGGACAATGAACTATTTTCATTATGATAAAAATGAGTTGTATTGTGAGGATGTCCCGGTATCGGAAATTGCCGAGGCCGTGGGGACCCCCTTCTATCTTTACAGTTACCGTACCCTGACGCGACACTTCAGGGTCTTCGACGAGGCCTTTGCCGCAGTGCCCCATATCATCTGTTTTTCCTCAAAGGCAAACTCCAACATCGCCATCATGAAGATTTTCATCGACGAAGGCGGCGGCGTCGATATCGTGTCGGGGGGCGAACTCTACCGGGCCCTGCGTGCCGGAGCCGATCCGTCCCGGATCGTCTATTCCGGTGTGGGCAAGAGGAACGATGAGATCGATTACGCCCTGGAAAGCGATATCCTGATGTTCAATGTTGAATCATCGCAGGAGCTTGAGATTATCGATGAACGGGCGGGAAAAGCGGGAAAAAAGGCGCCTGTCGCCTTGCGGGTTAACCCTGACGTGGATCCCATGACACACCCCCATATTTCAACGGGAATGAAGAAAAACAAGTTCGGCATCGACATCGACACATCCCTCGATGAATATCGCAGGGCCGGGGAGTTGGGGAATATTGACATTATCGGCGTCGATTGTCACATCGGATCGCAGATAACGGAAGTTTCACCCTTCGAGGATACGCTGGATCGATTGATCAGATTGATCGGCATCCTCAGGAACGAGGACATCGATATCAGGTATCTCGACTTGGGCGGTGGTCTGGGAATTTCCTATGATCAGGAAACGCCGCCCCATCCTTCGGAGTATGCACGGGTCGTCATCGAGAGATCAAGGGACCTCGGCTGTACCTGTATCTTCGAGCCGGGGAGGGTCATCGTGGGGAATGCGGGGGCGCTCGTCAGCCGGGTTCTCTATACCAAGTCGAATGTTGATAAAGAGTTTATCATCGTCGATGCGGGAATGAACGATCTGATGCGTCCCAGCCTTTACGGCGCCTATCATCGGATCGTGCCGGTCAACGACAGAAAGCGGGAGGCGATTGTGGCCGATATTGTCGGCCCTATTTGCGAATCCGGTGATTTCCTGGCCAGGGAACGGTCCATTCCGCGGCTCGAGCGGGGTGAGCTCATGGCGGTGATGAGCGCCGGTGCGTACGGATTTACCATGTCGTCCAATTATAATTCCCGTCCGCGGGTGCCCGAGGTGCTTGTGAAAAATGATCGTTTCCACGAAATACGGAAACGTGAGACCTATGAAGATTTGATAAAAGGTGAGGTCATTCCGGATTTTTTGCTGGAATAGAAGAAAATGACACATGAGAAATGTTCGAGGAGGAGATAAGGTATGTTCAGGGGAGCAATCGTAGCTATCGTGACGCCATTCAAGAATGGCGAGGTTGATGAAGAGGCTCTGCGGGAACTGATCGAGTTCCAGATCGAGAACGGAACCGACGGTATCGTTCCCTGCGGAACGACGGGAGAGTCGGCCACGCTGTCCCATGAAGAGCACGACAGAGTCATAGAAATTACCGTCGAAGCAGTCAGAAAACGGGTACCGGTAATTGCCGGAACGGGCTCCAACAGCACGAGAGAGGCCGTGCGGTTGACACGGCATGCCAGAGAAGTGGGAGCGGACGCCGCATTGATGGTGACGCCCTATTACAATAAGCCCACACAGGAAGGCTTGTATCAGCATTACAAAGAAGTGGCCGAAGCGGTCCCCATTCCCATCATTCCCTATAATGTGCCGGGCAGGACGGGGAGCAATCTTCTGCCGGAGACCGATGCACGCCTGGCGGAGATCAGCAACATCGTCGCCATCAAGGAAGCCTCGGGCGATCTGAAACAGATCAGCAGGGTTGTCGATTTGTGCGGCGATCGGTTGGCCGTTCTTTCGGGCGATGATTTCACGGTCTTGCCTATTCTCGCGGTAGGAGGAAAAGGCGTTATTTCTGTGGTCTCCAATGTGGTGCCCGCCGATATGGCAGGTATGATCGATGCCTTCGAAGCGGGTGATCTGTCAAAAGCCAGGGACCTGCACTACAAGATGTGGCCCATCATGGAAGCGCTCTTTTTCGAGACCAACCCCATTCCCGCGAAGGCTGCTCTGTCGCTGATGGGGAGGATTGCCTATGAAATGCGGTCTCCCCTCTGCAAGATGGCCGAGGGGAATTATGAACGGTTGAAAAAGGTGCTCGACGAATACGGGCTCCTCTAACAGGCGGGATCGGGAGACTGCTTGAAAACCCGGGTCCGTTCCGGTCTGCCCTCGGGTGCCCTCATCCTTCGGGGTGTCCGAAGCCGTGCCGGCGGATAATGAATCCCGATCCGCATAAGGAGTATGGAAATGGTGAAGGCAATTGTGATGGGTGCCGCCGGCAGAATGGGGGGAAGAATAATTTCCCTTATTGCCGGTACCGATGGTATCGAGCTGGCAGGTGCCGTCGAGAGGAGAGGGCACGATCTCATCGGTCATGATGTGGGTGATTTCCTCGGCCTCGGCACAACGGGCGTGCTGCTTGAGGACGAACTTGCCGCCTGTGTCGGAAAAGGTGATGTAGTCATCGACTTCACTCACCGCGAAGCGACGATTGGCAATCTCAGGACTGCCGCCGACAATGGAACGGCCATCGTGATCGGGACGACGGGCCTCAGTGCCGGTGACAGGGAACAGCTCGCGGCGGTGGCGTCGAACACTCGGTGTGTCTTTGCTCCGAACATGAGTGTCGGCGTCAACGTGCTCTTCAAGGTGCTGGAAAACGTGTCATCCATTCTCGGCGGCGACTATGATGTGGAAATCGTCGAGGCGCATCACAATCAGAAAAAGGATGCGCCCAGTGGAACGGCCGTGAAGATGGCACAG
>CAYTUH010000306.1:0-3897 GCA_964441165.1 uncultured Syntrophaceae bacterium | reverse complement strand
AGCGCACCCGCCGAGGCGCCCACGAGATGAACGGGCCGCAGGGAGCCGAGCACCTCCTCTTTCAGAAAGGTCTGATCGAACCCCGTCGCAATGAGCCAGCGGGGGCCTGCACCGGAACCTACAAAGGTCGTCACGCCATCGAAAGTGAAGGTCCCCTCCTGAATCATCTGAAAAACATGTTTTCCTGCCTTGACGCAAATATCCGCCATACTTTTCCCTCTTTTTGCCTTCAATAGCGGAAGCCCTGACCGCCTTGACAGGGCATTTCATATACTATAAAGTGTTTCCGCTCAACGTAAATTTTGTCGCGGCCCCCACTGCCCCAGAACAGACAGCAAGGAAGGAATCATGGACATCAAAACGCAGGTGACGGAAATAGCGGAAGACGCACGCAGGGCCGGCAACAGGCTGGCGAATATCCCCTCGGATTTAAAAAACCGGGCATTACTTGAAATGGCGCAGGAGCTGAGATGCCAGGGCGCATACCTGATCGAGGAAAACGCAAGGGATCTCGAATACGGACGTAAAAAGGGACTTTCGGCGGCAATGATCGACCGGTTGACCCTCGATGCAACCACCATTGAGGGAATCGCGCAAGGTCTTGAGGAAGTGGCGGCCCTCCCCGACCCGGTAGGTAAGGTCACCTCGATGTGGACCCGTCCCAACGGTCTCGTCGTGGGAAGAATGCGGATTCCCCTGGGCGTGATCGGGATCATTTACGAGTCACGACCCAATGTCACGGCCGACGCCGCCGCCCTCTGCCTCAAGTCGGGTAACGCCGTAATCCTGCGGGGAGGATCCGAGGCGATCCATTCGAACAGGGCCATTGCCGGGATACTCCAGGATGTCCTGAAACAGGTCGGCATCCCTGAAAAGGCGATTCAGATCATTCCCATGACCGACCGCCGGGCCGTACAGGAAATGCTCTTACTGGAGGAGTATATCGACGTGATTATTCCCCGGGGCGGCGCGGAACTGATCCGGGCAGTAGTGCAGGAGTCGAAGATTCCCGTCATCAAGCACTACAAAGGAGTCTGTCACGTCTTTGTCGACGCCGACGCCGATATGGAGATGGCCCTGGCCATCTCGCTGAATGCGAAAGCCCAGAGACCCGGTGTCTGCAACGCCATGGAGACCCTTCTTGTTCACCGTGATATTGCCGGCTCCTTTCTTCCCGTCATGGAAAAGACCTTCAGGGAAGCGGGGGTTCGCTTACGAGGATGTGACAGAGCCGGGACGATCCTGCCCGATATCGAACCGGCGACGGAAGAGGACTGGTATACGGAATACCGCGATCTCACCCTGGCCGTCAGGGTGGTGGAAGACCTCGACGAGGCCATCGCCCATATCGAAACGTACGGATCCCTCCATACGGAATCAATTGTGACCCGGGATTACGCCAACGCGCAGCGCTTTCTGAAAGAGGTCAATTCATCGACGGTCCTGGTAAACGCATCAACGAGATTCAGCGACGGCTTCCAGCTGGGGCTGGGTGCCGAAATCGGCATCAGCACCACAAAACTCCATGCCTTCGGCCCTATGGGACTTGAAGAACTGACCACCACAAAGTTTATCATATACGGCAACGGGCAGGTACGCTCATGAAGTGGGGCCTGTTCGGGGGCTCCTTCGACCCCATACATTTCGGCCACCTGCGATGCGCCCAGGAGGTGGGTGAGATGTTTTCCCTGGACAGGATTATCCTGATTCCGGCGTCCCGCCAGCCCCTCAAGGCCGGTCAGGACGTCACACCCTTCACTCACCGCCGCCAGATGGTGGAACTGGCAATCGACGGCAATCCGCTCTTTTCCCTGTCGGACATCGAACACCGCCGGGGAGGCCCATCCTATTCAATTGACACGGTGTTGCATTTCCGGTCCCACTATCCCGACGCACCGGAGCTCTATTTCATCGTCGGGCAGGACGCCTTCCTGGAGATCGGGATGTGGAAGGAATGGGAACGGCTTCTGTCTCTCTGCAATTTTGTCGTCATGACCAGACCGGGATATACCGTCACCTCCCTTGAAGACGCCCTCCCGGCCGATTTTGCCGCCCGTTTCCGCTATGAAGCAGATGACAAGGTGTTCAGGGGACCGGAAGGGTACGGCATTTTCTTCAGGATGCTTACATTCCTCGACATATCGTCCACGGATATACGGGAAAGGGCGTCCCGGGAATTGTCCATACGGTACCTCGTTCCCGAAGCGGTCCTTTCATACATCAGAG
This sequence comes from uncultured Syntrophaceae bacterium, assembly GCA_964441165.1. Lineage (GTDB taxonomy): Bacteria > Desulfobacterota > Syntrophia > Syntrophales > UBA2210 > CAYTUH01. The sequence goes on along the minus strand of CAYTUH010000306.1, from coordinate 1,671 downwards.
AACAATCACTCTACAGATAGTTCCGGCCACCGGAGGAAACCACGCAGGATGAGCGGAGCGATCATGCATAATAGATTTGCACATGCAACGGTAATGGTATAGACTTTGCCGCATACATGTTCTTTAAACGTCAACTCAGGGAACCGTAATCGACAGTTATCGCCTTTGAAGCGGTCGGTTCCGCAGAAAACGCTGATATGCCGCTCCGCGGCACATCAATGGAGCGTGATGCCTGACACAGGGCCGTTATTCCATCGTAACGGGAAATCCGGCGAGACAACACAATCAAGGGATCTCCGGTGAAACCGCAAATGACTCACCCGGGGTCACTGAATTCACATCTCAGGCCCCATTCTCCCGTTCCATTGCCCTTTCGGAGTTCCTCCCTCACATTCGATCCCCACAGCCGCAACCCCTGCGGGAATTCCGATACGAACCCGCATCATCAGTCAAAATTCCGAATTTCAACAGTACGTCAATTGCACATCCGGAGTTTTAATAAGAAAGGATTTCTGCATGAAACGAAGGGCCATCCTTCTTGCTGTCTTGATCACCCTCATATACAGCACTTATACTCCGGCGTTGACCTTTTACATCTGGAAGGACAAAAACGATATCGTTCACATTGAAGATGTCCGACCTGAAGGAACGACGAAGTGTGAAAAAATAGAAATCGATGAATATTCCATCGATCCCTCGTCATCGGAAAGCACGGGAAGGGGGGATGATGATGCCGACAAAACGACGCCCCGGAAGAAAGAGGGAAGGGAAGAAAAGAATTTCATCCGAAGCTTTGCCGAAGACTTCATCGAATTTTTCCGAATCCCCGAAAGGGAAAAGGGAAAGGACAATCTGACGTCCACACAGAGAAGCCTTGATAAATATCTGAAGGCCGACACGGCGTCACCGGAAGAAAAAAAGGAATAAGCCGCCGCGCGTCACGGTCATGCGAAGCCGCTTTCCATATCCGGGAAAAACAGGGCCGCTTCATCAAGGAACTGCCGCCGGTCAATGTAGTGTATCGTCTTCATGCCCCGGGAGTGCGCACGGGCGCAGTTTCCCTCATTATCGTCGACGAAGAGGATCTCTCCGGACTTCATGCCGATGACCTCCACCACCTTGTCAAAGTGGTCTTCTTCACGTTTGCTCGACCCCATGTGATAGCTGTTGAAGATGTAATCGAAATACTTGAAAAAATCATCACGCCCATCGAGTTCTTCAAGCCAGTTGGTCTGATCACTCAATATACCGGCCTGAATGCACCGTTTTTTGAGTCCCGTCACGAACTCGATCATCCAGTCTCTCAGGACAAACCGGGACAGTATTTCCTGCCTCAGTGATTCGTTATCCTGCACAATTCCCGTTTCACGGCGTACTGCATCCCAGTAGACAGCTTCCGGACACTGTCCGGTGACATATCCCGTCTCATGCACCACCTCGTTGCCTGTCTGCACAAACCCCGTCCTGTCAAGACCGTTCAGGCGGGCGATTGCTGCCAGCCCCTCCTGAAACCCTTCTTCCGCGAGTACCCCACCGTAATCGAAGAGTACGATCGTAATTTCACGATTCATGGTTACGACTCCCTTACTTTCCTTTTCCACGGAACCGCTGCTTTTCTCATGAGATCGACACCTTCGTCACCCCCTGCCGCCCGATGGACAGCTATTCACT
>CAYTUH010000305.1:1774-3932 GCA_964441165.1 uncultured Syntrophaceae bacterium | reverse complement strand
GAACCTTCACCCACGACCGGATCGAGGCACGGAATCTCCTGGGCATCGGGGAAGATCGTTTTGTCCTGCTGAATTACGGCATCGGTGACCGCCGGAAGGGCCTGCACCTGGTCGTGCGGGCCATGGAGGAGATTCCCGATGATTCGGGAATCTTTCTGCTCTGCGCCGGCAGGATATCCCGTGATCGCCGGCTCTCGGCCGCCATGACAGGATTAGTCGAACAAGGGCGAGCGCTGGTCCTGGACCGGTACGTGTCCGACCGGGAAGAGGATCTCTGTTTCTGCGCCAGTGACGCCGTGATGCTGCCCTACCTGAAGCATTTCGGTTCCTGCGGGGTTCCCTCGCTGGCCGGGGCAGCGGGAAAAATGGTAATCGCGTCGGACGCAGGTCTCGTGGGCCGCCGCGTGCGTGAACACGAACTGGGATGGCTTTTTCACCCGGGAAATGTGGCTGACTTGAAAAAACGCATCAGCGAAGCGTCATTGTTGAGCGAATCGGACATGGACCGGTTCAGGGATGCAGCGTTACGGTACGCCCCCTTGTGCTCCCGTACGGCATTCAGAGACGCCCTGATTTCTCCTTTCAGTTATGGATAAGACGATTTCGAAAAAATTCAAGATTGCCGTGGTGGTTCCCAAATACGGCCTGGTGGGCGGAGGGGAAAAGTTCGTTGCCGAAGTAACGGAGCGTATTGCCCGTGACGATCGTTTCGAGATGCATGTCTTTGCCAACCGGTGGAAAGCGGGGTCCGGACCCATCACCTTTCACCAGGTACCGGTCATCACCTTTCCCCGTTTTCTGACCACTATCAGTTTCGCCCATTTCGCAAACCGCGCCATCGCAAAGATGGATTTCGACCTGATCCATACCCATGAGAGAATTTTCCGGGCCGACATCTTCAGCATGCACAGCGTCCCCCACCGGTTCTGGGTGCGGGAAATCAGACAGAAAGGCATGAGCCTCTTCGACTACGGCACCAGCTGGGTCGAAAGCGTGCTGATTAATAAGGGAAACTGCAGAAAATTCCTGCCGGTATCCACACTGGCACGGGAAAAGATTCTGAAGGATTTCCCCATTGACCGGGAAAAGATTGACGTAATCCATCCGGGCGTGGATATCGGAGCATTCAGGGCCCTGAACAAAGAGGACTGCCGGCGGGAGATAGGTGACCGATTCGGCATAGGGAAAAACGACAGGGTAATCTTGTTCGTCAGCATGAACTTCGAGCTGAAAGGCCTCGACGCGCTCATGACGGCGCTCTCGATGACGAAGACCCGTCATCCGTCGGCCCACCTGAAATTACTGGTGGTGGGAAAGGGAAACTACCGTAAATATGGTGCGCTGGCACGCAAACTGAGCATCGAAGAAAATGTCATTTTCACCGGGGTCCAGACGTCCGGCATGGAGAAGATCTATTCTGCATCGGACATCTTTGTCATGCTGTCGCGATTCGACACCTTCGGCATGGCCGTCCTTGAAGCCATGTCGGCCTCGGTGCCGGTCATTGTCAGTCATAATGTCGGCGCGAAGGACCTGGTCACGGACGGGCACAACGGTTTTGTCGTCGACCATGAAGATGTTGACACGATAGCGGCAAAAATTGCATACATGCTCGACGAAAGGGCGAGGCGGTCCATGGCGGAGGACGCATGCCGCGTGGCGGTGACCCATGACTGGGATCGCGTCGTCGAGAGGACATTACAAGTGTATGATGAAATCGTGGGATGTGGAATCGATGCGCATCAAGAGAGATGACATATCCCGGGAATCCGTGGGCGCCATCCTGCTGATACAGCTTGGCGATATCGGCGACGTGGTCCTCACCCTGCCGGCGGTCCGGGCGCTCCGGGAACATTTCCCCGAGGCCGTCATTGTAGCGGCGGTGAGAGAAAAGGCCCGCGAGGTCATGGACGACTGCCCCTGGGTCACGGAGATCCTCTCCATCAATGAGAAATCGCGGTCTCCTCTCGATGAAATAGGCTATCAATGGGATTTTTTCGCGCGGGTGCGGCGATTTCATTTCGATCTTGCCGTTGATGTCAAGGCGGGAAATCGTTCCGCCATTCTCGCCCTGCTCTCGGGCGCGAAACAACGTGTGGGCTTCTACGACAAGAACGGGTGGCTCTGGCAAAACCGTGTCTTTACCCATCTCGTCAGC
>CAYTUH010000305.1:0-1764 GCA_964441165.1 uncultured Syntrophaceae bacterium | reverse complement strand
GGGGGCCGGCCGGGTCGTCATATGACGGAGCATTACCTAGGTCTTATGAACGCATACGGTATCTCGACGGACCGGATATGGCCCGAATACCACGTCCCGGAGGAACGATCCCGGCAGGCACAGCGACTCTTCTCAGAGTACGGTGTCTCCGCCGATCGTCCCGTCATCGCGGTCCAGCCCTTTTCCCTCTGGAAATACAAGGAATGGAACGCCGGAAACTATGTACAATTGATTAATTGGCTCATATCGGAATACAATGTCTCCGTCGTCATCACGGGTTCCGCCGGCGAACGCGCACGTGCCGAAGAGATAATTGCACGATGCCCCCGCCACACCTGTAATCTGGCGGGGGAAACATCCATCGGCACCCTTGCGGCGGTCCTGAAAGCATGCAGCCTCTTCATCGGCGTTGACAGCGCGGGGATTCATATTGCGGCGGCGGTGGGAATTCCCACCGTCGGCATCTTCGGTCCTTCGTCTATATCCGACTGGGCACCGCGAGGCCCACGGCATATGATGGTTTACAAGAATTTACCCTGCCTCCCCTGCATGAACAAGGGATGCGACGACAGTGAAGTGAGCCGCTGCCTGGAGGAACTCACCTTCGATGAAGTCAGGGAGGTGGTGGCACGACAGATGAGCGGGATAACATAAAACGCGCCCGTTCAGAGACACAGGAAACATGGCCGGCATAACGCGGCACAGGCAATAGAGGACGGAAGGAATGTTTTTCAGTCGTACCACAGCACCACCGGAAACAATATCGATCGGCATCACCACCTTTGCCCACCGTTTCGAGGAATATTTCATGCCCCTCGTCTCCAGGATCAGGAAATATGACGAGGATTCGGAAATCATCGTCGCCGTCAACGGGGAACATGAAGCGGAATTCGATGAAATGTACAGGACGGGGATCCTTGAATTTCTCGCCGCGCACCCGAAGATCTATCCCGTCTTCTTTCCCCGGTTCCGCGGGTTGTCGAAACTCTGGAACACCATCGTGATTCACGCCACCCACGATCATATCCTGATGCTCAACGACGACATCATGATCGACAACCGGGACTTCATGGAGAAGATCCGGAAGTGCCTGCGCCGCAATGAGGGGCGGTCCTTCGTCATCAACCAATCCTGGTCCCATTTCATCCTCAGCAGGGATGAGATCGATGAACTGGGGTACTTTGATGAACGGCTCCTGGGCATCGGTGAAGAGGACGGAGACTTCACCTGGCGATACATGCAGCGGTACGGCAGGAAAATTCCGAGTTTCAAGATCAAAGGAATCGCCAATTTCGCCGAAGAAACGGTTTATACCTACAAGCCTCCGAACATCCAGTGCCACTCGGGAACCAAGTACAGCCTCTTCAACAGGGAATTCATACTGAATCGGAAATACCGGCGATCCGAAGAGGGCCTCAAAGGGATGTTCGATAATCCCGTCATTATGAACGATGAAGGCAGTGAACAGTATCCCCACGAGCGCTTCTACCGCCGTCATAAAAAGAAGCTTTGAGGAGAGAGGCGCGGAAATATGATAGTTGCCTGCATCGTAAAGGATTATGACTGGCCTGATATTTTCCGCCAGACGCCCAGCGGAAGAGGTCTCTGGGACGACATTCAGTTCACCGCCGACCCCGCGGCCCCCTGCGACGTGGTGATCATGTTCAACAACCGGATGAAAACCGACACCACCGTGACCTGTCCCCGGGAAAATATCTGGGCACTCATGCAGGAACCCTACTACCCGGGTCTCACGGACTGGAT
>CAYTUH010000304.1:0-3952 GCA_964441165.1 uncultured Syntrophaceae bacterium | reverse complement strand
TTTTCTATCTGGACCGTAAACTCCCGAAGCCGCATCGACAGGAGCGCCAGGATATTCATCGTAAAGGACAGATCGTCTTTTATGAGGTCGATAAAGGCGGTCCTTGGAAAGAACAGGAGGTGGCACTTCGAGATGGCCTGTGCATTGGCCGGAAAAGATGTTCCGGAAAAAACGGGAACGGCTCCGATGGAATCGCCTTTTCTCACGATGTGGAGTATCTGCTCCTTTCCTTCGGCAGACACTTTGTACACCTTGACATCCCCTGCTGCGACCAGGTAAAACCCGTTTCCTGCATCCCCGTCAAAAAACAGTATCTCACCCTTGCCCAAGTGCCTGTCAATCGAAATACTCCTGATCCTTTCGAGGTGTTCCTCAGGCAGTCCCCCGAACAGTCGGCTCTCCGCCAGGACGTGCAAAATGTCGCTCACCAGTCGGTTCCTTTCCGGACAGTGAAATAATTTCTTTTTTGTTTTTTTAACATAAGTCAAGGCACAGCACCATGCATTACGATAGGTTCGCACATATCACTATCATGCAGAGGAGGTAAGGTATGTTTTGTTATCAGTGCCAGGAAACAGCAAAAAACAGTGGATGTACCGTCAGGGGTCTGTGCGGCAAGTCGGAAGAAACGGCGAACCTTCAGGACCTTCTGATCCATGTCTTGAAGGGCATCGCGATCTGCGGTGAAAAGGTAGATTGGGCGGAACACTCAAAGAGGAAATACGGACACTTTATTTCCGAGGCCCTCTTCGCGACAATCACCAATGCCAACTTCGGCAATAACAGCTTCATTTACCTGATCAGGGAGGGGCTTCGGCTCCGGGACGAATTAAAAGATGCCTGTAACGGGCCTGTCGAGGAAGACATGCACGATGCGGCCCTCTGGTATTCCGACACCGTCGAGGACTTTTACGAAAAGGCGACACAGATCGGCATCCTCGCCACGGAGAATGAAGATGTCCGCTCCCTGCGGGAACTGCTCATATACGGTTTGAAGGGAATCGCGGCCTACGCGGACCACGCCGCCATTTTAGGCTACGAGGACGCATCCATCTATGATTTTCTGATGGAAGCCCTCGCCTCCACGACAGAGGATCTGACCGTCGACGAAATGGTAACGATGGTCATGCGGGCGGGAGAATGTGCCGTCACCACGATGGCCCTCCTCGATAAAGCGAACTGCGCAACCTATGGAAACCCTGAAATCTCCACTGTCAATATCGGCGTCGGAGACAGACCGGGGATCCTGATCTCCGGACATGATCTCAGGGATATGGAAGACCTCCTGGAGCAGACGGAGGGAACGGGCGTCGATGTCTACACCCATGGCGAGATGCTGCCGGCGAATTACTATCCGGCCTTTAAAAAGTACCGCCATTTCGTGGGCAATTACGGCAATGCATGGTGGAAACAGCAGGAAGAATTCGCGTCATTCAACGGCCCCATACTGATGACCACCAACTGTATCATTCCTGTCAGGGATGCATACAAGGACCGGATCTTCACCACGGGCATGACCGGCTATCCCGGCGTAGAACACATTCCCGACAGGCCGGAAGGCGGCAGAAAGAACTTCTCGAAGATCATCGCGCTGGCAAAGCAGTGCGATCCTCCCGTCGAAATCGAAACGGGTGAAATCGTCGGCGGCTTTGCCCACAACCAGGTCTTTGCACTGGCCGACCAGGTGGTCGATGCGGTAAAGTCGGGCGCCATCAAGCGCTTTGTGGTCATGGCGGGATGCGACGGACGCCAGAAAACCAGAAGCTACTACAGTGATGTCGCCGGGAAACTGCCCGGTGACACGGTAATCCTGACCGCCGGCTGCGCGAAGTATCGCTACAATAAACTTGACCTCGGCGACATACACGGTATTCCGCGGGTGCTCGATGCGGGGCAGTGCAACGACTCCTATTCCCTTGCGCTTATCGCCCTGAAGTTGAAGGACATCTTCGGTCTCGACGACATCAATGATCTCCCCATCTCCTACGACATCTCCTGGTACGAGCAGAAGGCCGTGACCGTCCTCCTTGCCCTTTTGAGCCTCGGGGTGAAAGGCATACGCCTGGGACCGACGTTGCCCGCCTTTTTGTCGCCGAACGTGGCAAAGGTCCTGGTGGATAATTTTGACATCAAGCCGATCGGGGACGTAGAGACGGACGTGGCGGCAATCATGGCCGGCCGGTAATCGAGGAAGTTTCATGTACACCGGAAGCCCCCGCTCTCCCAAGGGGCGGGGACCTGAAGGGCTGTTCATGAACATATCCGTGCCTTTCACCGCAGGCAACTCACCGACTTCCCTTTACAAAGGGGAGTATTGACGTCATTACTTCCATAAACGAGGCTTCCATATTATGATAACGATATTAATTGTGCTTGCAGTCATCGCGATCTGGTGTGTGCTTCAGTTCCGCATCCTCCCCCGTATGGGCGTATCCACGTGACTGAGTGAATCCTGCCAGGTGGCAGACACAAAGGACCAGCGGGATAACCCCCGAAAGACCATTGACTCATAACGAAAGAAATGGTGGAGTATCGGTCTACACGTTGAGCAGGACGAATCCGGAAGTAACAGGAGGAAAGATAGATGAAAAAAGACAGCCCCCCCTTACGACCCTCGGCGCTGAAAAATTTCAGAAAGACCGACAGCCGGCTTTCAAAAATCGTCGGGAACTTCTGGAATCTTGTCTGGGGAAAGGAGCATCCCGCGCTCGACCAGAAGACGAAATACCTGCTGTCACTCTCCAATGCCGTTGGCGGCAACCGGCACCGGCAGGCAACACGGGAATTGATCAAGGCATACGCGGCCGGCACCACCGTCGGTGAACTGGATGAACTCTTCTCACTTTTTGTCTGGAATCAGGGCGCGGGGCATTTCGCGTCGGAGATAGGACCTTCGCAGCTTTTCGCCGCCTATCAATTAATCAAGACCCTGGATGAGCAGGATCTGCCGCGGGAACTGGTTGTGAAAGAGCTTCTCAATCGTTTCGGTGAAACCAATCCCGCGGTCGGAACCGTGTTTGCAGAATCGTAGGAAATCGCGTCCTTGAAAAACCGTTCAGAAAGCTCTCAATTGAAGCTCCCCGCCGCATGCAGCGGGGAATGCGCTCGCTGTTCAATTCAGGGATACTATATAGGGGTACTTCGAGGAACCTGATACAGAACATTTTGGATACAACCAGGACTTCCGGAAGTGGGAAAATTTCACGAGAAAGGATCGCCAGTGAAAGGTAACGCGTCATCTCCCGGGAAAGGACGTCCCACGTTGCCAACGGCCTTCATTAAGGCGGCGAAGGGCTTTGCGTCAACGATTCCGCAACTTGCGGGCGTCATCTTGCTCATCGGGCTGCTTCAGACATTCGTGACGGGCGGGATGATGGCGTCCCTGTTCACGGGCTCAGCCCTGAAGGATACGGTCATCGGTTCGGCCATTGGAAGTATCGCGGCCGGCAATCCTATTACGAGCTATATCATCGGGGGTGAATTGGTGGAAATGAGGGTGAGTCTTTTCGCCGTAACCGCCTTTATCGTGGCATGGGTCACCGTCGGTCTTGTCCAGCTCCCGGCTGAAGCATCGCTCCTCGGACGGCGCTTTGCATTGTTCAGAAACGCCTTCGGCTTTCTCCTTGCCATCGTCGTTGCACTGGCAAGTGTCATGACTCTGGGGCTCATATCATGAATGAAGACGGAAAGAAACAGGGACCGCCGAAGCAGCACAAGGGTCGCGGGCCATACTATTTCCTCGGCACTGTACTTTTATTGTATCTCGGCGTGCTTTTCACCGATCCTGCAGCGGCCGGCCAATCGCTCATGAAAAGCGGCCTCCTCTGCATGCGCCTGGTGCCCGCCCTTTGTATCGTCATACTCTTCATGGGCATTGTCAATTATCTGGTAACCCCCCAGGCGGTAGCGAAACAGGTGGGACGGGGATCGGGAATCAGGGGATGGCTTCTGG
>CAYTUH010000303.1:0-3972 GCA_964441165.1 uncultured Syntrophaceae bacterium | reverse complement strand
GTCCTTTCCTTCATGGATATCCTGAAGGAGATGCCGACGGATCCCATTCTGGTAAAGGTTGAACCGGAGGCCCCCTGTTTTGTGATGTATACGGGGGGGACGACGGGACCGCCCAAGGGGGCGGTGCTGACCCATGGAAACGTGGTGAGCCACATGACCCAGATGCGGACCTGGGTGGGATCGGCGGAAATAGGGAAGCATACCGTCGGATCGGCCTTTCCCCTTTTTCACCAGGCGGGCAATTTCCTCTCCATGTGGGGTATCTCCATGGGAGCGACCACCATCCTGATGCCGAATCCGCGGGACTTGAAGTTCATCGTATCGTCCATCAGAAAATACCGGCCCACGGCCATGATCAACGTGCCCACCCTCTATCTTGAACTGATGAAGATGCCTGAGTTCCGGGGCCTCGATTTCTCGTCGACGGAGTTTTTTGTGAGCGGCGCTTCACCCTTCCCGGAGGAAAGCATCCGGGAGTTCGAAAAAGTGGTGGGTGTCGGGAAGGTCATGGAAGTCTACGGCATGACGGAAACCACGCCGCTCATTACGGCGAACCCGCGCTTCGGTAAAAAGAAGGTGGGTTCCGTGGGGATTCCCATGGTGGGCACCGACGTGAGGCTCCTCGATCCTGAAACGGGAAATCCCGTGCCTGTCGGTGAACCGGGCGAGATCGTCGTCAGGGGACCCCAGGTCCTGGGCGGCGGGTATCACAACAAACCGGAGGAAACGGAATATGCCGTCAGGCAGGGCTGGTTCCACACCGGTGATATCGCGAGAATGGACGACGACGGGTACTTTTACATCGTGGACCGGCTCAAGGACATGGTCAGTGTGTCCGGATTCAAGGTCTTTTCCCGGCAGGTGGACGATGTCCTGATGGAACATCCCGATATCGATATGGCCGCCACCATCGGGCTGCCCGATCCGGCCCGGCCGGGTTCTGAGATCGTGGCATGCGGAATCGTGCTGAAGCCGGGGGTGGAGGGATCCGACGAAACACGGGAGCGAATCAGGGCATACATGCGGGAAAAGGTGGCGCCCTATAAGGTGCCCAAAGTCATAGAGTTCGTGGATGCGCTTCCCATGAGCGCCGTGGGCAAGGTGCTGAAGCGCGAACTCAGGGATATGATGTCGCTCAGGTAGGATACGGCATGAGCGGCAGGGCCGTTGAAGGGGGGCAACGGACCGGCGCAGTCCTCAAAAGGCAGGAGGGACCGGTCATAATGGCGGACAAGAATCTCGTCACCCTTTTGAAAGTGCTTCCCCGGCTCGTCCTGGCGGGCGAGGTGCGGGGGACCTTGCGAAGCCTCATCCACCAGTGGGGACTGGTCAACGCCCTGCGCATCGTGGCCGGCATTGCCAGACGCCTGGGATTCGTCAACAATATCAAATATCTTTTGCAATTCAGGCTCGACAAAATCGTGCCCCACCAGTTTGTCGCCATGTGGGATGTCTTCGGAGACCGCGAGGCGATTATCTCCGGGGACAGGAGAATTACCTACCGGGAACTGAAGGACCGGGTCTTTCGGCTCTCCAACGGTCTCCGGTCGCTGGGTCTGAAGCCGAAAGACAAAGTTGCCGAACTGCTTTACAACGGCAATCAATTCTTCGAGACATTCCTGGCGGCATCGCTCATGGGCTGCCCCATGCCCTTTCTGAACTGGCATATGAAGGGCGACGAACTGGCCGATGCCATCAACCGGGCATCGCCCCGGGTCCTTGTCCTCGATGAGGCCTTCGTCGACGAGGTAAGGCGTATTCGTGGACGGATTCCCGGCGTGGAGCGCTTCGTGGTAGTGGGAAAGGACGCCCCTGAAGGGATGATACCCTACGAAGATCTTATTGCCCGGGCATCACCGGAAGAACCTGAGTTCAATTTCATCATCGCCCTCAATCCCTACACGGGCGGTACGACGGGAACGCCTAAAAACATTAATTATTTCGACACATTCGGTTATGCCTTCAGCGATCTCTCCGAGGCCCCCTCGATTCCCTTCGGCGAATACCTCTGGTTTCTCTTTCGGCAGTTCAGTTTCATCTACTGGTTCGGCGGTACGACGATCCGCGATCACCGGACTCGCAATATGCGGTGCCTCATTCCGGGGCCCCTCTACCATGCGGGGACCATCGCGGGGTGGGCGCCCTTTCTGGTGCTGGGATCGACGGCCGTGCCGATGAAGTGTTTCGAACCGGAGGAGTTCCTGAAGATTGTCGAGAGCGAACGCATCAACTGGGCCTTTGTCGTTCCCACCATGCTGGAGCGAATCCTCCATCTTCCCTGCCAGGTCAGGAAACAATATGACCTGAGCAGCATGCATTCACTCATATGCGCCGCCGCGCCGGCCGCGCCGGAACTGAAACGGTCGATCAACCGTTTTTTCAGGGAGCAGGGATGCAGGAAGAACGTCTTCATGGAATATTATGGCTCCTCCGAGACCGCCATTACGTCGGTCCTGCTCCCCGTCGACTATGAGGAGCGGCCGGGACGGTATGAAAGTGTGGGAAAAATTCGCTGCGCAGAAACGAAGATCCTGGATCATGAACGGGGAACCTGGTGCGAACCCCGCCGGGAAGGCAAGGTGATGACCAGGAGCGTCATGACGGTGGGACTGAAATATGTCGGCTCGCCGGAAAAACTGGATGAGGCCTTTCTCGTCATCGATGGAGAGCGATGGTTTGACGACGGGCTGCGAGGGTACATGGACGAAGACGACTTTCTCTACCTCACGGGCCGGGAAAAAGAGATGATCATCAGCGGCGGCGTCAATCTCTTTCCCAACGAAATCGAGAACGTCATCAAGGGGCATCCGGCGGTGTATGACGTGGGGGTGATCCGCTATCCCGACGAAGACCTGGGGGAGGTGCCGGCCGCCATCATTCAGCTTAGAGACGGAGCGAGGATCGATGCCGATGACATCCTCGAACACTGCCGGAACAATGGCCCGGGAGGAATAAAACTGCCCCGGCGCATTGAGTTCATCGATGAACTGCCGCGGCATATCGATGGTAAACTGTTCAAAAGAGAGCTGGAGGATATTTACTGGGAGGGAGTCGCCCGGAGGGGGTAGGTGTCTCCTGAAGAGGAACACCATGACCGGGGGGATGGTGTGAAGGGAATCGGAACGATAACGTGGTAAAAGGAGGAACATCATGGCATTTGAACGTATATGGCACAAATCCTATGTGCCGGGTGTGCCGAGGGAAATCGTGCCGGAAAAGGTGACCGTGGCGGAAGCCCTCACCCGGTCTGCCGGAAAGTATCCCGATCGCGTGGCCTTCATTTACATGGGGAAGAAGATTACCTACCGGGAGCTTGAAGGTCTGGTAAACCGCTTTACCCGCGCCCTGACCGATCTCGGCATGGGGGAGGGAGACAAGGTGGCCATGCTCCTTCCCAACATCCCCCAGTTGATCATTGCCAACCATGCCGTCTACCGGGTGGGGGGTGTCACGGTCATGAATAATCCCCTCTACAGCGAACGCGAACTGACTCACCAGCTCGACGACTCCGATGCCACGATGCTCGTGACGCTGGACCTCCTGCTGCCGCGGGCACTCAAGATAAGAGAGAACACGAAAATAAAGACCATTATTACCTGCCACATCAGCGATTATCTCCCCTTTCCGAAGAAACAGCTCTTCCCCTACGTCAAGAAGGATATGTATCGCAAGGTGGAACCCCAGGCGGGCGTCTACGAGTTTATGGACCTCATTTCAAAATATCCCGACGGACCGGTCGAGAACAGGGCGCAGTGGGATGAAGTGGCGGCGCTCATCTATACGGGCGGCACCACGGGCGTCAGCAAGGGCGCCATGCTGACCCATGCGAACATCTCCACGGTCCTTCAGCAGTTCACGGAATGGTTCCCCGACCTGAAAGGTGAATATCAGAACCTGATGGGGATCTATCCCATTTTCCATTCCGCGGGATACTCGGTCAGTCAGAATCTGCCCATATGGAACGGGTGGTGC
>CAYTUH010000302.1:0-3974 GCA_964441165.1 uncultured Syntrophaceae bacterium | reverse complement strand
GAGGGCGTTCCCGGCGTTGCGGGCGTCAGGCTCCAACCGAAGGACGCCGCCCTCGCGCAACTGATCAAGCGATCCGGTTTCGTCACGACCCCGGCCGAGCTCGGCGCCAATCCGCTCCCCGACGTGCTGATAGCGCGACTGGAGGTACCTGCCTCGGAGCAGTTCCTCGACTCCGTGACGGCCGCCGCCAAGGGCTGGCCCCTCGTGGACTCGGTGCGAAGCGACCTCGACTGGTATCGCAAGGTCCGGGGCCTCGGGAGGGTCGCCATCACAGCCGTGGCTGTCTTCGGTGGGCTGATGATCCTGCTGGTTTCGCTGATCCTTGCCGGTACGGTCCGGCTGCACGCCGGCACGCGCGGCGGCGCCGCAGGCGCGGGCGGCATCCCGTACCCTGCCGAGGTCGGCTTCGGTAAAGGGGTGGTGGTCGGGGAACGAGATGTTGTGCAGAATCTTTCCCCCCAGTGTGTTCACGGTCTTGCTGAACCGTTCCGGTTCGGCGATGCCCGAAAAGAGGCAGAGGCCTTTTCCCCTCACCATGTCGAGCGGAAGGGACTCCCCCGACGTTCCTTTCACGAGGTCCCGCGGTGCATGGTACCCGCGATAGACGGGCCGCGGTGCGTCCCTCCCGGGAAGGGGGAGGTGCTTCGGCGGTGCAGTCTCCTCTTTCCTGTTACCGGTTTCGACGATCATGGTTGCCCGCTTTAGTGCGGTAACCGGCTCCCGGAGGATGCCCCGCGGGAGCATGAATCCGTTGCCGAAGGGTTTGACACCGTCGAGGACGAGCATGTCGATGTCACGCCGAACCCGACGGTGCTGAAAGGCATCGTCGAGGAGCAGCACATCGGCGCCGAACCGCTCGACGGCATGACGTCCCGTGAGATATCGTTTTTTGCCGGTGATAACGGGTATGTTACCGAGATTACGGGCAATCAGCACGGGTTCGTCCCCCGCCTCCCGCGGTGTCATCAGGAGGGCGGTTCCGTCGGATACGACGTTGAGAAGAGCATGCGTTTTCCCGCGGTACCCCCGGCAGAGGACGGCGGGACGGTAACCCTCTTCCCTGAGCATGCGGGCCAGCATGATGATGAGCGGTGTCTTGCCCGTTCCCCCTACGGTGATATTGCCGACGCTGATTACCTTGCAGGGAAGCCGGTATGACCTGCGGATTTTCCTGTCATACATCAGGTTCCTGAGACGCATCACTCCCCCGTAGAGTAGAGAGATGGCGGCAAGGGGAAAATGCCACCAGGTTTTTTGCTCATTGTGGAGTAGGGAGGATACAATGTTTCGAATATGCGCCATATCAAATAGTTGTGTTGACGGTGCGTTCTTAATGACCGTTGTTGTCCTTGAACTGCATGTTATAGAGTTTGAAGTACTCACCCTCTTTTTTCAGAAGGGCGTCGTGGGTGCCTTCTTCCACGATGCGGCCGTTGATGATGACGAGAATCCGGTCTGCCTTGCTGATAGTGGAGAGCCGGTGCGCGATAACCAGGGTGGTACGGCCTTTCATCAGATTCTCGAGGGCTTCCTGTACTTCAACTTCCGCTTCCGTATCGAGCGACGAGGTGGCTTCGTCAAGAATGAGAATGGGTGCGTCCTTCAGAAGTGCCCGGGCAATTGAAATACGCTGCCGTTCTCCTCCCGAGAGCCGTTCCCCCTGTTCCCCGATTACCGTATCGTATCCCCTGGGCAGATTGACAATGAAATGATGGGCGTTGGCCATTTTGGCCGCCCTGATGATATCGTCTTCGCCTTTTCTGATGTCCCCGTAGGCGATGTTGTTGCGTATGGTGTCGTTGAAGAGGATGGTCTGCTGGGTCACCATGCCGACATGTCCCCTGAGGGACGCCGTGGTAACGTCGCGGATATCATGGCCGTCGATCAGGATACTACCATCGGTGACGTCATAAAACCGGGGGATCAGGTTGACCAGCGTCGTCTTGCCGCCTCCGCTCATGCCCACAAAGGCGACCGCCTCGCCCGATTGAATGGTCAGGTTGATATTCCTCAGCACCGGTTCTTCATCACTGTCGTAGGAGAAGGTGACATCCCGAATGTCGATTTTATCCGATATGCCCGGAAGGGGGAGGGCATCCTTTTTGTCGGTAATCTGGGGCGGTGTGTCCATGATGGAGAAGACGCGGATCGCCGCCGAGATGCCCTGCTGGATGGTATTGTTCACGTTGGTGAGGCGTTTGACCGGTTCATAGAGCATGATGAGGGCCGTCATGAAGGAAAAGAACGTACCCGGTGTCGACGTGCCGTTGATGACCTGGTAGCCCCCGTAAAAGATGATGGCCGAAATGCCGATGCCGCCGAGGAATTCCATAAAGGGGGTCGAGAGTGCCCTGATCGAGACGGATCTCATGTAGAGCTTGAAAAGCCGCTCGTTTTCACGGGCAAAGCGTTCTCCTTCATAGGCCTCCATTCCGAAGGCCTTCACGATCCGTGTACCCGATATGGTTTCCTGGAGAAGGCTCGTAAGCGTTCCCATGGTCACCTGGGTGCTGGTCGCCACCTTTCTCATCTTTTCACCAAACTTGGCAATGGGATAGACGGTGAGGGGAAAGACAAAACAGGCGATGAGGGCGAGTTTCCAGTCGCGGTAGAAGATGACGAAAACGAGTCCCACCAGAGTGAAGGAATCCTTCAGGAGACTGGTCACCGCCTCGGAGACGGCGCCCTGGATATAATTGACGTCGTTGGTGATACGGGACATGAGGATGCCCGTGGGATTTTTCTGAAAGAAGTCGAGCGACTGCCGCTGGATATGGTTGTAAAGATCGTTTCTCAGGTCGGTCACCACCCGCTGGCCGATGAAGTTCATCAGGACCGTCTGCCCGTAGCTGGAGAACCCCTTGATGAAGTAGAGGACGATAATGACAATGGGAATATACATCAGCATGCTGCCGTTCCTGTTGAAAAATATTTCGTCGAGGGCCGGCTTGACCAGAAAGGCCAGCGAAGACGTGGCGGCACCGACGACAAGCATGCAGAGCATGGCGAGCAGAAATTTACCGATATGCGGTCTGGCCATTCTCAAGAGACGGCGGTAGATGTCCATGAAATAACCTTTCGATCGAGCGCGAAGGCCCGATATTATAGCTATCAGCGATCAGCAAAAAACAGAATCAAGAATTCAGAAGCCAGAAGTAAGAATGAAAGCTGTCTTCAATCAGCAAAAGCTTAAAAACCCTCACATCATCCCTCTTGTCATTCCGGAATCCGCGCCGGCGGATAGGGGGAATGACAAGTTTTTGTAGCGTGCCGATTTATCGGCGTATTTGTGTAATGTCATACGTTTCCCTGCGCTTATCAGCGCAAAGCCTGATGAATCAGGCAGCTACATTTTAGCTCTCAGCCGTCAGTAAAAACTTAAAATTCCGAATTTCCAAAAGCAAGCACCTCGAAACCCGAAACCCGAAACACTAAACGGTCCTTCACATAGGAACTCTGGCACTTTGTCGCTTTGGCACTTTTTTTACTTTGTGCCTCTATGCCTGTTTCCGAATCGAGATTGCCACGACCGTCGAGGACGGTCTCGCAATGACAATGTGCCGTGGACTCCTCGAAACTCGAAACCCGAGACTCAAAACTTTTTTCCTTTGTCCCTGTCGTTTCTCACTCAGGAACACAGGAACTTTGGTACTTTTTGCTTTTACTTTGTGCCTCTGTGCCTTTGTGCCTCAGTGCCTGTCTTTTCTCCAACCATCTCACAGGCCAGTTCCGCCGTGCGGCGGGAGGCGCCCGGTCCGCCGAGTTTTTCCCTGATGCTCCGCAGTTCCTCACGCATGCGGGCCTTTCGCCGGTCGTCGGTGAGGATGTCGTAAATCTCCCGGGCCATCCCTTCGCCCGTTGCGTCGCCCTGAATCAGTTCGGGCACCACGGTTTTCCCCGCCACGATATTGGCGAGGCCGATGTGATCGATATCGATAAAGAGCCTTCCCATAAGGTACGTAAAGAACGACACT
>CAYTUH010000301.1:765-3995 GCA_964441165.1 uncultured Syntrophaceae bacterium | reverse complement strand
GGTTCATCGACCGCTTGGAAAAGAGGAAGCCCGTGATCATGGTGGTCCACCTCGGCTCCCTCATTACCCGTAAGGCCGCGTTCACCCTGGGAAAGGTGGTCATTTCGATGGTCCAGAGCTTCGTGGGAAGGGTTTTCTCGTCCGGCAGAAAAGTTACTCCTCCCCTTTGCCTTTACATCGACGAGTGTCAGAATGTCCTCTACTACGGGATCGAGGATCTCTTCGCCAAGGCTGGCGGCGCCGACGTGTGGGTCCACGGCTTCGCCCAATCCGTCTCCCAGCTCTACGCCATGATCGGGAAGGATTACGGGAACGCCATCCTCGACAACACCAACACCAAGCTCTTCATGCGGGTCCCTGACACGGATACGGCCTCGTACGTAGCCAAGCACTTCGGGGAGTTCCGGCGCTATTCCCCGATTCTCAACGTGGACGGCGGGGTGTCGGTCCGGGAAGAGGAGGACACGATCCTGAAGCCCTCCGACATTCTCGAACTCGCAGAAAGGGAGTTCTATCTCATGACTTATTCCGGCCTGTTCCGCGGGCGGAGTCTCGATGTCTCACCACTCTACCTGGAAATCAGGTTCCCGGACCTTGAGGCCGAGCCATGAAAGCGATCACGACGATCCTTTTCATCCTCGCGGTCGGCTGCCTCGCGATTTATGCCATATGCATATACATTTCCTCCTTGTGTAAATCACGAAATCCCGGAATATCTTCCTTAAAGGAAAAACGGGAGATTGCCCTGGAGGATCTTGCGGTGATCTGGACACAAAGGCAGAAGGAGGAATCATCCCCCGAAAAAGACGAGGGCGAAGCAAGAAAAGAACCGGAAAAGAAACAGAGTGGAACTCATACGCCCGACACCGTCTCTTTCCGCGATCCGGATTTGAACACATTTTACATCGAAAATGTACGCAATAAGGCTGGGTTCCCTCACGGGGCGAGACAGGTTGCCGAGGGTATCCTGGAGATCTTGGACAGGGAAGGAGATTGTCCCTCGGTTGTCAATACCCACGGGGAGATTGAGGCCAGCATGGAAACGGGCGCTTACAACCGCCTGGCCCGGGTCACCTTGCGCGAGCACGCCTTTGACACGGCCAGGGAGATGCTTTGCCTGATCGATCCCGGTCCGATGACGCCCATGGCAATCATCGCCGCCCTCGGCCATGACCTCGGAAAGATCCCCGCTTACAGGCAACATCTCTACTCCCTGGGGGACCATCCGGTCATCAGTGTTACCATCCTGGACAAGATCCCTGGATTCTCCGAGATGCCCAACAGGGGGGATATCATCACGGCCATCCGGGACCATCACCGCAAGCCCATCGATTTCTTCTCGATCAAGCTCAAGGAGGCCGATCAGGAGGCAAGGAAAAAGGAACTCGCACGAAACTTCTCCCTCGGAGATACCAGAACTGGCCGGGAATCAACCTCTCGGGAAGAAGAGCCGCCCAAACGGGCTGCTTCAGCCGGCAGAGAGACAATTTTCTGGGATGACGAGAACAAGACAGAAGGCAGAAAGAGAAAAGGGAAACCCAAGGAGGTCGAAATTCCCTGGTACAACGGAAAAGCTATCCTTCAGGAAATCGCCGGACGCATCAACAAGGTTGATGAGGGTCGGTGGGAGGCCTTCTCTATGGTGAACGGGTACGTCTACATCCAGGTCGGCCTCCTGGGGTCGGTCGCCAAGAAGGTGGCACGGATGAATGGCGATCCATCCGTTTTGATCGCGGACACCGACGATGAGTTGAGAGCGAATATCCTCTACTCCATCGTGGAGCGGCTCAAGACGGAGGAGAACGCGATCGCGCGGGGGCTCATTCGCGACGGATACTTCAGCGCACCCTTCGTAGTCAGTATGCAGGACGGGACGGTCCATTCCAAGGCGTCATACGTGCCGTTCAACCTTGAAGCTTTCGGGATGCTCACCTCGGAACTGGAGTCTCAAAAATACGGCAAGGTAAGAGAAATCGTCGATGTCACGCCGAAGTGGTGAAATATTTGCGTTGATTTCAGTGCGATACCCCGAACCTATAGTAAATATACAATATTTGAAAAGCTCTTTCACCTACGACTAAAGGAATTTCTGTGTGGACTTCAAATGCGGATCACCACTTGTACTGTTAAATTTTGTTTCAGGGGAAATTGGCCATTAGCTGCAAGGATAGCAGTAAGAATGTAATCGAGGAAGTCTCCGGATGTTAGCACAGCAATGACCACGGTGGGGATATGATCATTTCCTAATGAAGTCCTTTTGGACCACTCAAGGGAAGCTCGGCCCAAAGCTATATGAAACAACCCTCAACCAATTGGAATCAATAATTTCGCCTATCCCATAAGAGAACAATTTTCACTACAAAATCTGCAAATAAAAGAAACCTTCTGATGCCGGTTTATGACTGATTCGCCATTCCTTTTCGGTAAGTTTTTCCAGAAAACGGCGATCGTGGCTGACGAGCAATAAACAACACGGACAGTCAGCCAATGCAGCCTCCAGGCATTCGATGGACGGCAGATCCATATGATTCGTTGGTTCGTCCATAATTATGATGTGTGGTTTGTGTGTCATGCCGAGCGCCAGGAGCAGTTTGCGTGCTTCGCCGGGGCTGGGCTCCATGCTTTCCAGAAGCCGATACGGGCGCGATCCCAGACGACTGACAATTGTCATTAGATGTCCCAATTGCTCATGAGGCAAGTTCTGCGCCTGGATCAAGATGTCACGGCATTGCTGTGCATCGATTTCCTGCGGCACGTACGTGACCTGCTGAGGTGGAGCATTAAGCAGCGGCAAAAGGTTTCGCAGCAAGGTGCTCTTTCCGCCACCGTTCGGACCGGTAAGAGCAAGGCGATCGGTGGGCCGCAATACCAACTGGGGACACATCAGCTTCTTCTGACCGCCAAGCGGCACAGTGTGCGGCGGAAGGTTGAGCAATACATCCCGCCTGGATACTGAACTAGGCAGCCAAATGCCAACTGAATATTGCTTTGTGACACGAATGCTTTCTAATTCATCCTGCAGATGGGCGAGCCGTCCGTCCAATTGCCTCAGCAGCTTGCCACCAATGGCGTCTTTACCTGTTACACGTGCCCCATTAATCTTTGCTTTCGCATCGTGATCGTGCTTGGCGATTCCTCTTTTCGATAACTTGCTGTGATTGGCAAGATCTCGACGACGCCTGGCCTCGTACCGTAATTTTTTGAGCGCGTTTTTTCTGGTCTCATATTTT
>CAYTUH010000301.1:0-755 GCA_964441165.1 uncultured Syntrophaceae bacterium | reverse complement strand
ACGACACCAGCTGATCTTCCTCTTCCGCCAGGCCAGTTCCCTTTGAATACCCGCCGGGACGCACCACCACAATAGGCGGTTGGATAAAGGCGCATTGTATGCAAAGGGAATCGAGCAATTCGCGATCATGGCTGACAAGTAAGCCCACACCCTTGAATGTGCGCAGTGACTGAATCAGAATGTCCCGTGCCTCGGCATCTACGTGGTTAGTCGGCTCGTCTAACGCCAGCATGTCAGCATCAAGCCAAAAAGCCACGGCGACCTGCGCCCGCTTACGTTCGCCGTGCGAGAGCGTCGACCACCGGTTGAGCCAGTCCCCCTTAGCGCCGAATTGCTCTTTGATCAAAGAAGCCTTTTTCGAAAAATCCTGAAACAACTCAACAAAATGTTCCGGCGGATTGTCGGTGCGCTGAGGACAATAAACGATCCGTTCGGGGCCGACCACAACACCGGCATCCGGCGAAAGCAAACCGGTTGCTAATTTCAAGAAGGTGGTTTTGCCAGCACCGTTCGCACCAACGAT
Source organism: uncultured Syntrophaceae bacterium (assembly GCA_964441165.1). GTDB lineage: Bacteria > Desulfobacterota > Syntrophia > Syntrophales > UBA2210 > CAYTUH01. Next base: position 232 of record CAYTUH010000301.1, on the reverse strand, counting down.
GCCAGTCCATCCTGTAGAAATATGAACGGATATGTCTTTGAATAGCGGAATTTATTTCAAAGATGTAGAAATTTTATCTTTTTTGAATCAAAATGAGGAAAAAAGACGTAAAAGAAATGATCAGCGTATCAGTCAGGATGTTAATTGGCGCCTGTATTACCCTGGTTTAACGAGCAATTTTCAGTTTTCATACTGGACGCAGAACCAGTCTTATGATATTGAGCTGGACAAC
>CAYTUH010000300.1:0-4002 GCA_964441165.1 uncultured Syntrophaceae bacterium | reverse complement strand
ACGGGAGCAAAATCCCTGTGGCCTCCCTCCGACTCATGCGCCCGAATCCGTGTTCCACCTGAGAAAAGGAATGCTTCACCCAGGCCTGTTCCGGGGGCAATCACCCCTATTGTTCCTCCCGGAAGCTCGTTTCCTGCATTGATCGTGCAGACATCGTTCTCAGACAGGAGCGGCACCCCATAGGCGACGGCTTCCAGATCATTCAGCAACGCCGCCGACTTCAAATGCAACATCTGAACCAGGCTCTCCACCGTGATAATCCAGGGCAGATTCGTCGTCGTCGCCCGCGAACCGACGACTGGACCGGCAACTCCGAAAACTGCATCGTCCGCAACAACATGAAAGTCGTCCATGAACTCGGAAACCATGTTTTCGAAACTGTCGTAATCGGCACTCTGATAATTTTTTTCGAACAGGGGTTGCCGCACCCCCCCCTTCCGGGAGTATACGGCAAGACTGGTTTTGGTTCCCCCTATGTCTCCGGCAACAAGCATGCACGTCTCTCCTCTGTCTGTTACTGTTCCTCGATAAAAAATCCCTGCGTTTCATATCCAGTGAAAGAGAGATTCTGAGAACATTTCCCTCAAAGACAAAATAGAGAGTACATTACGTGGCGTCTTGATTGTACCGTTGAGACAAGGACCTGTCGTTCCGCTTCAATTCTTCTTGCAGGTAATTACATCGGTTTCAAAGATGTGTAATTGTACCAAATAGACATGACAAATAAAAACTATTTTTTTATATTATTATATCCATATGTTAGCTTATGACTTCTTTTCGAGGACGGATATCAGGACTTGTTTTCTTTCTGGAATTTCAATTTTCTCAGTTCATGGATGAGCAATTCGAGAAAACTTTTATTGAGATAATCATGGTAGACAAGGAGATTCTGTTCGAGACATTCTATCTTGTCGTTTAATGTCTCCTTACCGTTCAGTTCCTTGTTTATGGCATCATAGAGAGTTCGTTCTATGCGCACCATCTGTTCGTGGGCACCTGCAGAAAGCTCGTCATCGGGAAACTTCCGGTAGACTTCCTTGAAATAATCATAGGCCGTCAGCGTATCGATTTCCTGAAAATCGATACCTTTCTTATAATAATACCGTGCCGTTTTCTCGACCTTGCCGTCAGCGTCCTCCAGGAGCAGGTAACGCTTGGGTGTTTTCCTTTTCAAGAGTTCGTATTTCGTTTTCAGGCGGGTATATTCATTTTCGAGCTGTTCCGGCGTCAGCTCTTTCGCCTCCTCCTGCCTGCTCTGCCGGTCGTGAAAACAACCGCTGAGACTCACGAGGAGACAGAGGAAGATTATGCAGCAGACGGTGCTGCCCTTTTTCATGCATCCATGGATCATCACGGACACTTCAGCCCCGTCCGAAATCATCTTCAAGACGTTCAATATCGTCCTCACCAAAATATTCGCCTGTCTGTACTTCGATGAATATAACGTTCTCAAAACCCCTGTTCAGAATGCGGTGGACGGCACCCCTCGGGATATTGACGGAATCCTTTCTTCCCAGTTCCTGCTCCCTTTCACCGATCGTAACGATCGCACTGCCTGCAAGGAGATACCAGTGCTCATCACGTTTACCGTGACGCTGCAGACTCAGTCGTTTTCCCGGATATACCGTTATTCTTTTTACTTTGTGGTCGGGTGCGTCTGCCAGAACTTCGTAATATCCCCAGGGACGATGTTCCTCCATATGCCCTCATCCGGTTGCCTGAAATATGTCATCACCATGCGGAACGATTTTAACGGTACGCCTCAAATACTTCCCTGAATCCACTCATCGAATTGATGATGGCACGGTCATCGACACAGTAGGCGATCCTGAAATGCCCGGCTCTGCCGAAACCGCTGCCCGGGACGGTCAGGATGTTTTTCCCCTGAAGCGCCTTTACAAAGGCCACATCGTCATCAATGGGGGTTTTCGGAAAGAGATAAAAGGCGCCCTGCGGCTTATCGAGTTCATATCCGATGGACATGAGGCCGTCACAGAAGAGGTCCCGTTTCTTTCGGTAGATCTCCACTTCGACCCGCTCTCCCTGGATGGCCTGAATAACGCGCTGCATGAGTGCCGGCGCATTGACGAAACCGAGTATCCGAGTTGAAAGACCAAACCCTTCCATCAGCATCTTCAGGCCCGCGATGTCCGGACTGACCGCCAGGTAGCCTATTCGCTCACCCGGTATGGATAAATTCTTTGAGTAGGAAGTGGCAACCATGCTGTTCCGATAGGCCGCCAGCACGCTGGGTACCGTCACCCCGTCGTAGACGATGTCACGGTAAGGTTCGTCCGAAACGAGGTATATGTCTTTCCCGAATTGGGTGCTCTTCTTTTCGAGAATCGCCGCCAGCCCCTTGATCGACGCTTCGTCATAGACCGTCCCCGTGGGATTGTTCGGTGAATTGATCATGACGATTTTTGTTTTTCCCGTTATGGCTTCTTCAATGGCGGAGAGGTCGAGGGTGAAATCGTCCGCCGTTCCGACGGGTCTCGAAAGGCCGTTGTGATTATCAACGTAGAATCGATATTCAACGAAAAAGGGAGAAGGAAAGATGACTTCATCGCCGGGATCGAGTAACGTCTTGAAGACGACATTCAGTGCCCCGCCGGCACCGCAGGCCATGACGATATGCTCCGCCGCGAGGGGCACCCCGTGCTCCTTCCCCACGAAGTCGGCTACGGCTTTCCTCGTTTCGTAGAGTCCCGCGTTCGGCATATAGGCATGCACACCCGGAACTCTCCGGGACGCGACGTCCTTCAGCATCTCCTTGAAACGTTCAGGAGTGTCGATGTTCGGATTGCCAAGACTGAAATCAAAGACCTTGTCCTCGCCGAACTGCGTCTTCAATCTCAGCCCGTCTTCAAACATCTTTCGTATCCATGAAGACTGGGTGATAAATCCTTCTATCTTTTTTGCAATTGCCATGGATCCTGTCCTTTTTTAATGCTCAATTCGGAGCGTGCTCCGCTCATTGTAATATTCTGCTTCATCAGGGTCCCCGGCCTGTATCTGCGGGAAACCGGTGAGGCCGTAATGGTGTCATTATGTAGCAAATAGCCCCTGAAAGGGCAATCTATTCTTTGCCTCACGGAAGCGGTGCGCCCTTCCCTGTTTCTCCGCACCGATCCTTTCACAGAACGGGGATTGCATACCGCTGCACGACATTTTCCGCACCCTCCCGTGAGAATCGCTCGAGGCTGACGGCATCGGGAAGATAGGCAAGGATATCCTGTGCGGTGATTCCATCCTCCCCGATCTCTTCGGCCGCCAGATCTCCACTCAGTCCGTGCATGAACACGCCCTTGGCAACGGCATCCATCACGGGCAACCCAAGCCCGTGCATGGCGGCGATGGTTCCCGTCAGAACATCGCCGGAACCTGCCGTGGCCATGCCTGAATTTCCCGTCAGGTTGATCAGAACACGCCCGTCGGGATATCCGATGAGTGAATGGGCGCCCTTCAATACGATTATGGCCTTCAGGCGGCGTGATGTCTGCTGCAGTATCTCTATCTTATTGGCGTCGATTTCCTTGACCGGCAATCTTGTGAGGCGTGACATTTCTCCAAGGTGGGGCGTGAGGATGGTGGGATATTCCCGCGATTCGATCAACCCCGGTTCTTCACAGAGCGCCGTGATCCCATCTCCGTCGATGAGGAGTGGTTTCCGGATGTATCCCGTCAACTCCCGCACCAGTTGCTGCGTTTCCCCCTGAAGCGAAAGGCCCGGACCGAGAACCACGAAATCCATCCCTTCGGAGAGTGTGACGAGCGATTCCCTGTTTGCAAGGGCAATGCTTCCGTCGGGGGTTTCATCCTGGGGTATAAAGACAATCTCACTGCCCCCGGATGCAATGACGGAAGTTATGGACCGTGGTGCGGCAAGACGGGCATAGCCGCCGCCCGCTTTCATAAATGAAAGAGCTGCAAAATAGGGCGCCCCGTAGTATCCCGCCGCTCCCGCGATGAAGAGCGCCTCGCCGAAATCTCCCTTGTGGC
>CAYTUH010000299.1:0-4018 GCA_964441165.1 uncultured Syntrophaceae bacterium | reverse complement strand
AACACAATCAATGTGACCCATGACTGGAACATCATGATTCTGAGAGAGGGTATTTTCAAACTCACCCATGAAGAAATAGGAGATCCCTGGTTTCTGGACGGCATGGCTGTCACAATTGAAGATTCAAACCTTGCCTTTTATTACCACCAGCACCGGGGAACACTGCCCCTGGACATGCTGAATTAAAAATAACAGCCGTTATGCGTCTTAAGACTGCCCGCAGTCTGTCACCTTGTTGCCCATGAGTTCAACAGCATGAGGAAGGGCCTTTTCGATAAAGGAGAGATTCTCACGTACTGCCTTGGGGCTCCCCGGAAGATTGATTATAAGAGTACTTTTCCGTATCCCGGAAACAGCCCTGGAAAGCATGGCGTGCGGGGTTATTGCCAGAGACTTTGCCCTCATGGCTTCTGCAAAACCGGGCGCCTCGCGGTCAATAACCGATCGAGTCGCTTCTGGAGTAACGTCCCTCGGGGCGAAGCCGGTTCCGCCTGTGGCATCCACAACGATTACAAACTCGACAACGTGGTAGTGCGTACCGATAATCCCTCTGAAATCATCGGCATCCTCGACTGGGAAATGGCGACCATCGGCGACCCCGTGATGGACATCGGCAATTCGCTCGCCTATCGCGTCGAACCGGACGATCCCGACGAGTTGAAGCTGCTCCGATTCATGCCTCCCCCAATCGAATACGCACTCACGAGAAGAGAACTGGTTGATCTCTACCGGGCCAAAACGGGGTTTTCCTTTGACGACATCAATTTCTTCTACTGCTTCGGTCTGTTCCGCCTGGCCGTTATCGCCCAGCAGATTTATTACCGCTACTACCACCGGCAGACCTCGGACGAGCGGTTTCAGATGATGATACTTGCCGTCCGGATTCTCGAAAAGGCCGCACTGAAAACCATCGGGACGGGATTTCACTGACCGCCGCGATTGCCCGCAGAAATCCGCGGGTGGCAAGGCCCGGCGATGGGGTAACGTAGGACGGAGCCGGTGTTGATAATTTCGGCGGCACCTGCTACAGTTCCGCCATGTTGGAAAAACCTATACATATATTCGGCCTCGGGCAGTGTTCCCTCGATTATATCGGGGCCATCGCGTCCTATCCCCCTCCCGATGTCAAGTGCGAGTTCTCCGGCCTCGTCATCCAGGGCGGCGGTCCCGTGGCCACAGCCCTCGTGGCGCTTGCCCGATGGAGGCTCTCCTGCTACTTTGCCGGTGTTGTGGGAGACGATTCATTCGGCCGACTCATCAGGGAATCGCTGGCTGGTGAGGGCGTCGACACGGGCGGCATGGTGACACGAAAGGGCTTTGCCTCGCAGTTTGCCTTTATCGCCGCGGAAGCCGAAAGGGCGCGCCGGACGATCTTCTGGCAGCGTCCCACGGGTCCGCCGCTGAGACCTGACGAAATCGATCGGAACATCCTTTACCGGGCGCAGGTTCTCCACACCGACGGCCTCTGTATCGATGCGGCGCTTCACGCATGCAGGATCGCCCGTGACCGCAATATACCCGTCGTCGTCGACGCCGGAACACTCAGGGATGGGATGCGGGAATTGGCGGCACTCAGCAACTGTTTCATATCGTCGGAACTCTTCGCCCGTCAGCTTACCGGCGGCGACGACCCCCTCGATGCCTGCAGAAAAATTTCGGAAATGGGACCCGCCCTGACGGCCGTCACACTGGGTGCGAAGGGCTACGTCGCCCTCGCCGACGGCACTGTCATACGGAAGCCCGCCTACCCCGTCGCGGCCGTGGACACCACGGGATGCGGCGACGTGTTTCATGCAGGCTTTATCTACGGGTTCCTTCAGCGGTGGCACATCGAAAGGAGCCTCGATCTCGGAGCCTGGGCGGCGGCCCGTGTAAGCCTCAGGATGGGAGGTCGTGCCGGCATACCGACTCTTGCGGAACTCCGGGAAAAGGGGTATTGACATCTGGAGGTATCCCCGCCGCCAGCAGGGAACATGACTCAATAAACCGCGCTGACAGGAAGGAATAACGATGGGACTTGAAAACCTTTCCTTTGAAGAATTATCGGTCCGGGTGCATCATCTCTGGGCGAAACAGTGGCTTGTCCTCACCGCGGGCGACTTCAACGAAGGCCGTTTCAATTCCATGACGGTGGGATGGGGAAGCCTCGGCACCATGTGGAACAGGCCCTTTGCCCAGGTGGTCGTCAGACCCACCCGGCACACCTTTGAATTCATGGAACAGTACGACACCTTCACCCTCTGCGCCTTTCCGAAGACCTGTCGTGACGCGCTTCTGCTCATCGGTTCAAGATCGGGACGTGACGGCAACAAGATCGCCGATGCGGGGCTGACGCCCATTGCATCATCGCAAGCAGCAGCGCCGGGATTTGCCGAGGCGGAACTGATTATCGAATGCAGGAAAATGTACTGGCAGGACATGAATCCCGCCAACTTCCTGAATCCTGCAATCGAGAAGAACTACCCGCTGAAGGATTACCACCGCATCTATTTCGGAGAGATCCTGGCGGCACGCCGGAACAGATAGAAGACAGGGGGGTTCACCTCTGTCATAAAATCAAGCTCAATGAAAAAAGATAACACACTTACCCGAAAAATTATGCTAAACTGCCTCCCCGAAACGGTCGTTGCGACCCGAAATCCGACATGATACATGCAGTCTTCTTGCATGGTGTTGCAAACCTATATAAAATTCGATACCCGCGAAGGTGAAAACCATGGTTGACATCGCACTCCCCGACTTCAGGAATGAACTGGGAAAACAGGCCTGCAAAACCGGGCTCCCATTGCCGGCAGGCAGGCCAGCCAATATGTGAGAGAAAACAATTCAAGGAAAAGGAGAGAGAGATGAATTTTTTGATGCAACCCAAGAAGTACAAAAGTCTCATGGCGGATGAAGGATCTCAGGCAATTCTGGATAAGACGGTAGAATTCTTCGAGACAACAATGGGCAAGACCAAACTCCTTGATGATTACAACAAGAAGGTCTGGTACAAGGAGTTCGTGGATTTCCTTGGCAAAGAACAGATCTTCGCCAAACTGCTCACGCCCAAGGAATATGCCGGCGGTGATCCCGACTGTCGCTGGGATACGGCACGAAACAGCGAGTACAGCGAACTTCTCGCCTTCTACGGTCTCGGATACTGGTACTGCTTCCAGGTGACCATTCTGGGTCTTGGGCCCATATGGATGAGTTCAAACGAGAAGGCCAAGCAGAAAGCCGCCAAACTTCTCAAAGAAGGAGCGATTTTTGCGTTCGGTCTGTCCGAGCGTACTCACGGCGCCGACATCTACTCGACCGAGGCAACCCTGACGCCGAAAGATGACGGCACCTGGGTGGCGAACGGCGAAAAATACTACATCGGTAACGGCAACGAGGCGGAGATGGTCTCCACGCTGGGCAAGGTCAAGGACGGCACGGATGACTACACCTTCTTCGTCACCAATTATCATCACAAGGCATACGAGTTGAAGAAGAACGTCATATCCCACCAGGAATATGTGTCCAACTTCGCCCTCCACGATTACCCCATTACCGAGGACGACATTCTCTCCCGGGGTCCTCACGCATGGGATTCGGCACTCAATACGGTCAACATCGGCAAATTCAACATCGGCCCTGCCTCACTCGGCGTTGCCGAACACTGCTTCTACGAGGCTATTACCCATGCGGCCAACCGCATCCTCTACGGCATGCGCGTCACCGACATGCCTCACGTGCGGAAAAACTTCATGGATGCCTGGCTGCGGCTGGTGGCCATGAAACTCTATCAGAGACGCTCAACGGACTACTTCAGAAACGCCAATGAGAATGACCGCCGCTACCTCCTTTACAACCCCACGAGCAAAATGAAGGTGACACTCCAGTCGGAGGACGTGATCAACCTCCTCTGGGATGTGATTGCAGCCAGGGGCTTTGAAAAAGACACCTACTTCCATATGGCCGCTGCTGATGTCCGCGGACCTTCACAGCTTGAGGGAACGGTACACGTGAACGTCCAGCTCATCCGCAAGTTCAT
>CAYTUH010000298.1:1087-4020 GCA_964441165.1 uncultured Syntrophaceae bacterium | reverse complement strand
CCTGCCGATACGGTTCAGATACGGACGGAGAAGATACTCGGTTTTGCCACCGATATTGGCAGTAAAACATCACATACGGCGATTATCGCCCGTTCCATCGGAATTCCCGCCACGGTGGGACTGAAAAATATCACCGATGATGTCCATACCGGTGACACGGTGATTGTCGACGGCACTTCGGGCGTGGTTATCGTAAATCCCGATCCGGAAATCCTGAAGCGCTACGAAGAGAAAAAACGGCATTACCTGGTGATGGAGGAGGATCTTCTCAAGGATGCCATTCTTCCGTCGGTGACACAGGATGGATACAGCATCGGCATCGGTGCGAATATCGAGTTCAGTGATGAGATCGAGTCGGCCATTATGCACGGTGCCAATGGTGTAGGACTTTTCAGGTCGGAATTTATCTATATCAACAAGGAGCGGCTTCCCACGGAGGAAGAGCATTTTTACCATTACCGGCGGGTTATCGAAGCGGAGGGCGTCAAATGGGCCACGATCAGGACCTTTGACCTTGGTGGCGATAAATTTATTTCCGATCCCCGGCTGGCGGAAGAGATGAATCCCGCCATGGGATTGCGGGCTGTCCGTTACTGCCTGAGAGAAATTGACCTGTTCAAGGTTCAGATACGGGCGATTCTGCGTGCGAGTGCTTACGGCAACTCGGGAATACTGATTCCCATGATATCCGGTGTTGAAGAAATACGGGATGTAAAGAAGATTATCGATGAAGTGAAAGAAGAACTCAAAAAGGACGGGATTCCCTTTGGGGAAAAGATGAAACTTGGCATTATGATAGAAGTTCCCTCGGCGGTCATCATCGCCGACACTCTTGCCAGGGAAGTCGATTTTTTCAGTATCGGGACGAATGATCTGATTCAATACTCTCTGGCGATCGACCGTGTCAATGAACGGGTGGATTATCTCTATAACCCCTGTCACCCCGCCATATTGCGTCTTATAAAGCAGGTTGTCGATGCAGGCCACAGAGCCGGCATCAAAGTGGCCATGTGCGGTGAGATGGCGGGAGACCCCCTCTATGCCCTGATATTGCTCGGCCTCGATCTTGACGGGTTAAGTATGACGCCGCTGGCGATTCCGCGGATCAAGAAAATCATGCGGGAATCGACATTGAAGGAATCGAAAGAACTGCTGGAGGCGGTCATGCGCTTTTCGGAGGCCCGCAAAGTGGAAGACTACGTGCGTGGCTATATGAGGCAGCGCTTCCCTGAATTATGTGCCGTGAATCACGAAGTGAGTGAACCCATCTGTTGAGGAAGGCAAAAAACGCCTCACCGTCAGCGTAAAACAACGATAGGAAAACAGTAGGCCATGTCGATAAGAACAGTTATGCAATCCTGGGGAAACAAGATTGGTGAGTTTTATGTAAACTCCCTCTATGAACAAAAGCGTTTCCCCTTTTTCTGGATTATTGAGAAATTATTGTCCAGGGTATCGATTGACGACGGCTCCCTCAAGGATCTGGAGGAGTTGTCGGCCAAAGGGCTCGTCATTTATGCCCTCAAGAATAAAAGCCAGTTAAACTGCCTGATTATCAGAAACCTGGCCGTCACAAGGGGCGTGGTGATGCCTGAGTACTGCCACGGTATAAATATGATCCTCTGGCAGCCCTTTACCCGTGCGTTCCGAGCAATGCTTGCACGGTTCTTCCACAATCCCTTCAAGAAAGAGTACCTGAAAAGAAAGACCATCGAGCAATCGAGTTCGATCATCTACCTTCGTGGGTCCGAATTTGTCAGCAGCATCCATAAAAAAGATCCTCTTTTGCAACTGATCGATGCAGCCAGGGAAATGGAAATCCCCGTTTATCTGGTACCCATCCTGGTGGCCTACAGCAAACATCGTGAAAAAAAGAACAAGACCATCGGGGACCTTTTGTTCGGGCAATCGGAAAATCCCGGTATGCTGAAGCGGATGCTTACCTTCATGAGGCATTCCAAAAACGCTTTTGTCCTCTCCTCCGATCCGATACACCTGCAGGAATTCGTCGAGACCCATCAGAAAAATTCACCCGCGACAATGGCCTATCTGCTGCGACGCCAGCTGATTGACAGGGTCGACGGGGAAAAGAGGGCCGTGGTGGGGCCGGTAATGAAATCCAGGGAGGAGATCATCAGCATGGCCCTCAGGGACCCTGACCTTGTGGCGTTCATGGAGGAAACGGCCTCATCGGGTAAAAAAAGCTATCAGGAGATCATTAATGAAGCCCAGAAAGACCTCTTTGAGATAGCGGCAAACTACAATGAAACCTATATCAATCTCTTCGACCGGGCGCTTACCTGGTTGTGGAACAATATCTACGACGGCGTGGTGATCGACAAGGAGGGGCTCGCCCGGTTGCGCAAGGTATCCAAGGAAATGCCCTTTGTGGTGGTTCCCTGTCACCGGAGCCACATCGATTATCTCCTGCTTACCTATGTGTTCTACCACAACAACATTCAACAGCCCTTTATTGCCGCCGGTACGAATCTGCTTTTCTGGCCCATGGGTAATATCTTCAGAAACTCGGGGGCTTTTTTCCTGAGAAGGAGCTTCAGGAATGATAAACTCTACGCGCAGGTTTTTTCGGCCTATATCAAAGTGATTCTGAAAGAAGGGTTCCCCATTGAATTCTTTATCGAAGGAGGAAGAAGCCGAACGGGGAAGATGGTGATGCCGAAATACGGGCTTCTTTCCATCATTATCCAGGCATTTCGAGAAGGTGCCTGCAAAGATCTCGCCATTGTTCCCGTCTATATCGGATATGACCGGGTGATCGAAGAACGGTCCTATCTGAAAGAACTGGGCGGCGGTGAAAAGGAACCGGAAAAGGCATCGTCACTCCTGAAGAGCAGAAAAGTGCTCAAGAAACGCTATGGAAGCGTCTACCTGAACATAGGCGAGCCTATCCTGATGGATTCCTATCTTTCGTC
>CAYTUH010000298.1:0-1077 GCA_964441165.1 uncultured Syntrophaceae bacterium | reverse complement strand
ATTCCCATTGAGGATATGACCTTCCCCGAACGGCAGAGCCTCTATCGGAAGGTGGGCTACGAGATCGCCCACAAGATCAATGATATTTCTGTCGTAACGCCCTATTCCCTGATCGCCGCCGGTCTCCTCTGTCATTTCAAACGGGGAATCGCAAACGATGAACTGATGAACTTCGTCGGCGAATTCATTCATTACCTGACGCACCGCGATATCCGGTTTTCCTCGACGCTCGTCCAGAGTGATAAATCACTGTATGATGCCCTGAATCAGTTTGAGGCGTCGGGGCTCATCTCCAAGATGGGACCTGAAGAAGATGAGGAAGAGGAATTCCTGGAGGTCATTTATTCCGTCGATGAGGAGAAGCGACTGAATCTTGAATACTACAAGAACAACATCCTTCACTTCTTCCTCCCCATCTCCTTCGTGGCAACATCGATTCTCTCCAGTGACAATGACGAAGTGTCGATCTACAAGATAATAGACGACTACGGTTTCTTCAAGCGCCTCTTCCGCCATGAATTCATATTCGATGACGCTATTGATGATGCGTCGGAGGTCAATGACGTCCTTGCCTACATGCGGGAACGTGATCTGATTTCCGGACACGATAACGGTGAGCGGGCGTGGATCGAAGTCCGGGGGAAGGGGAGGAGAAACCTCCGTCCCTTTGTGGGGCTTATCAACAACTATATCGAATCGTACTGGATTACAATTCGTGGCTGTGCCTACATCAAGAGCAAGGCCAGAAGTGAAAAGGACCTGGTGAAAAAGATTCACAAGCTTGGCATCAAGATGTACAAGAAAGGTGAGATTTCAAAGACGGAAGCGCTTTCCCAGTCCAATTACAAGAATGCCTTACGATTCCTGGGAGATTACAACATAATCGAGAAGTCCCGCGACAAGGATGAAAAATCCCGGCCGCTCTTCACCCTGACGGTGCATAAGGTCAATTTCGAGACGCTGAGACGGAAATTGTTTAACTTCATGACCTGATGCCTCTTCCACGGAAAGGCATCAATCCATGGGTGCCTTTGCAGCGGCAGGAACCGATTTGGTGGAGTCGTCTGCTGCCGCCTG
>CAYTUH010000297.1:0-4026 GCA_964441165.1 uncultured Syntrophaceae bacterium | reverse complement strand
GATCTGCGGATAAAATACCCGCCCTACGGGGACCGCCTGAGCTGGATGAAAAAATGGTTCACAGGGGTTGCCTGAAGGCGATGAGCAGCGGCCAGGGCAGTGTCGGACGTGAGATGATACTATTCGGGAGATCTCCGGATGCATGAATCGGTGTCCCCGTAAGCGATATTGCCTATGTAGACGTCGAAGAGCACGTCGACGATATAAATGGCAATCCCCTGACCTTGGGGATGGACAGAGGTTCCTGCCGTACCGGCGAGGTCGGAGGCCTTCCGGTGGGAGATGGTATCCGTGACGGTGCCTGAATCGCCGAGGACCTGCTCATTCAGCGAGTCCGCCTTCTCCAACGATAAACCGATCCGGCCGGTTACAGCAGCAAGTTCGGCGTCCGTCATCAATGTCATCGAAAGGCGCTGCAGGGAACCAGGAACGCAATAACAAGCGCGATGATAATTCCTTTCATTGCTCTGCCTCCTCACGATACCGGTTGAGATTTCCCCTCGCCGGGCGGGACGATCATCATTATGTCCCCAACGAATGATGCCGTCAACGCAATACTTGACAGAAAGCCCTATATCCTGTTTGCGAAAGCAACGTCTCCCGACGCGAAAGACCGCCGGTTCATCGGTGAATGAAGTGTGCTCAGCCACCGCTCGCGGAGGCGCGCCGCGAATTGCGAAGCGTCCTTTCTGTCCTGTCCGTCGGGATGGTCGGGATAGGTTCGAAAAATCTGGTGAAAGCCGTGGCACTTGAATCTCCCCAGGCTCGTATCCTGGAGTTTTTCCTCCATCGAATCAAGGCAGGTATCGGCCATGAAGGGGCCGAAGAGCGGAGCCCCGTATGTCACGAATACCGCCGATGCCCGGGGCTTCTCGAGTTCCGACAGAAACCTGTCTATCTTGCCCGTCGGCATTGCGCCGTGGACCGGAGAGCCCACGATGATCAGGTCGTAATCAGTCATCGTATAATCGACAGTGTCACTGACTGCCACGGCATCGCATTTCAGTTCGCCTGCCATCGATTCGGCAATCGTCCCGGTGTTGCCGCTCCAGCTGTCATAGACTACCAGTGCTTTCGGATATTCCGAATCGGCAGAACCGACTGCCGGGATAGCAGGGTTGAAGTGCATCGTTTCATTATAACGGGAGCATCCGACGAGGAAACTGTGTGCCGTGACGGCGAGAATAAGCGAGCAAAAGGATCGTCTGTTCATTTTTTCCCTCCTCCTTTGGTTGTCTGATTTATAAGTCCTGTGCCGAAAACGTCCGGAGCCGTTCCTGCGCGTGCGAAATCGTTCATGTCAAAGCACTCAGGGCGGTTGCCTTCTCTGTTCGACCGGAAATCCTTTCCTGCATGAGGCTGATTTGATTATTGAAGCGACTCTATTTCATACATGCAATTCATGGATGGAGTCAAGGGATGGCCTGTTTTTTTCTTCCAATTGTTCTGAATTGCCGGGCACAGTCGCCGGAATCACCGGTCCGTGAAAAGGGATTGAAGCATTGGCAGGAATAATGCTATTTCTATTCCCCTGTTACATGATTCTGCGCGTGATGCGAGGCGTTAAGTATTATATGGGTTCAGAACGGGTCATGGCTGCAAGGGCAGGGGAGGCGAAATGAACACAATCGGTATGCTCGGTGGAATGAGCTGGGAATCGACGGCCGTCTATTACACATTGATCAATGAGAGAGTACGGGAAAAAGCGGGCGGGCTGCATTCGGCAAAAATATGTCTCTATAGTGTCGATTTCGATGAAATAGAGAAACTGCAGCGTGCAGGGGACTGGGAGGCCACCGCCGATCTGCTCTCAGAGGCAGCGCAAAAAGTGGAAGCCGCCGGTGCCGAATTCCTGCTGATCTGCACCAACACCATGCACATCGTGGCCCCGCAGATAGAGCGGACCCTTTCCATACCGCTTCTTCACATCGCCGATGCGACGGCGGAGGCACTGAAAGCCGGCGGTATCGCCAGGGTGGGGCTTCTTGGAACGCGTTTTACCATGGAGCAGGACTTCTACAAGGGAAGGCTCGAAGAACGTCACCGCCTCGAAGTGATTGTGCCGGATGATGACGAACGGGAGATCGTCCATCGGGTGATCTATGATGAGCTCTGCCTCGGCAGGATCATCGATGCCTCTCGGGACAAGTACCTGGCAATCATCGCGTCGCTCCGCTCGCGGGGCGCTGAAGCGGTGATCCTGGGTTGCACTGAAATCGCATTGCTCGTACAGCAGCATCACACGGACGTGCCGCCCTTCGACACGACGGCGATCCATGCATCAAAGGCGGTTGATCTGGCCCTGGAAGAATAGACACCTCCCCCGTGCCGGGCCATACGAAAGCGGGGGTTCAATCCTGTTTATTTTTGCCCCTCTTCCCGTGTGAGCCAGGGTCGCTTGTCATTGCCCACGCGCTTCCTGATTGCCGTGGCAATCCATTCAAAGGGGAGGTCGGCGCTGGCGGGAAATTTCTCGACATATTCGATGTAGGGTCTCCCCGCAAGGTCTTTCTCCGGAAGAACGGCATCTGTCGTCCCGTCGAACTCGACCGTCGTCAGGCCGTTTTTTTCGCAGAGCTCCCTGTCGAAGGTGGCGGCGGCGCTGATCCACGTTCCGTCGATATGGAACTGATTGTAGCCGTGCCGGGGAAAAATATTCGTGCCCGTCATCCTGACGATATGTTCGGGGACACGGTGGTTCCTGATTCGCGCGAAGACGAGCCTGCTTGGAATACCGGCCGCCCGTGCCAGCGCCGTGAGCAGGACGGCCTTCTGTACGCAGTACCCCTTGCCCCACTCGAGCACCCGGGATGCCTTGAAATCTTCTTCAAAGACGGAAATCATGAAAATATTGTAGCGAATCGAATCGCGCACAAAGTAGAAGAGCCGTTTGATCTTTTCACTCTCGGTCCGGCAGTCACTTGTTACGTTTCGGGCGCAATTGACGATGGTCTCCTGTTCCGATTCGATCGTAAATGTGGGCCGCATAAACATTGCCATATCCTCTCCATTACCGGAATTCATCCTATCATCCTCTCTTTCTTCCGCGTGGTATTCTGATTGCCTGAAAACCTCCCGTTCATTTTTTCCATGACGCTGCGCACAAAGCTACACTGAACGACCCCTAAGGGGAAGAAGATTTTTCAGCTATAGGGATTGGTGAGGATTTGAGCAGGGTTTTTACTCGTGATGAGGGTGCAATTTCCCGGCAAAGAGCAACACCGCGGTGTATCAGTTTCAGTCGAATCGGAATCGAAATGCCGGTTTGAAATTCCTGTCAGTATCATCATTGGTCAAAGAGTGAATTACCCCCCTCTCTTTATTTCAGGGACGGCCCCAGGTTTTTCTGAGCCATTCTTCAAACCTGGCGGCCAGTCTGTGAATCAGCAGGATGTTGACGGCAATGAAGGCGATGAAAAACAGCGTCCATGGCCACAGGGCCGACCAGGTGGTATGGCCGGCGGTCAGCAGGTAATTGACGGCATAGATACAGTAGATGGCGGCCGGGATGCTGGTGATGATCATGGGAGCGTACCGTTTGACGGCCAGGAACTGAACAAGGTGGACAATGATATGGGCGAAGAAACCCAGGAGCATGCCTCCCCAGGCGGCATACCAGTTGTTTTCAACGGCCAGGAAAGTCACCGCGGTGATAATCACGAATTCCTCGGCTACCGCCAGGGCGAATGATGAGGTAGAGAGCTTTTCATATTGTCCCAATATGCGGTCCGCCAGCCGGGGGAAGCGCTCGCGCAGGAAGCCGGCGTTGCGGTCGACCCACGGCCGCATCATGATGATCTCTTCAAAATCATGCAGCATAAAGACGACCGGCAGCAGCCACATCAGGTTTTCTATCTTCAAGGCGCTCCCCTCTCATTGACCACCATGGCACCGGCATGGCCTCGTCATATTTTTCCGCTCCAGCCTAACATGACGATTAGTTTCCTGCAATCGGAGGAAGACCTTTACTATGGGGTCACATCTTGATTTGTGAATTAAGCAGCTTGAATTTCCTTATTAATTCAC
>CAYTUH010000296.1:3167-4031 GCA_964441165.1 uncultured Syntrophaceae bacterium | reverse complement strand
GTTTTCTTACTCTTCGCAGTCTTTTCCCATACACACCCTCACCTTTTCGACGATGCCGTCCGCGTCCAATTTATAGTGGTGGTAGAGGTCTTCCGGATATCCCACGAGGGAATAACAGTCCGGTATGCCCACCCGGGCGAACGCACAGGCCCTGCCGCTTTCGGCGATGACCTCGGCCACCGCGCTTCCGAGTCCCCCGTATATGTTATGGTCTTCGAAGGTGATGATCCGGCGCGTCTCGGCAATGGCCTTCCGAACCGCCTCAGTGTCGAGGGGCTTGAGGGTATGCATGTTGATGACCCTGACACTCAGGCCGTCGCTTTCCTTGAGTATCTGTGCCGCTTCCCGCGCCTGCAGGACGGTGATGCCGCAGCAGATGAGCGTGATATCGCTGCCCGGAACGATTTCCACGGACTTCCCGATTTCAAAGCCGTACCTGTCGTCTTCATAGCATGTCGGCTCGAAGCCGCGCCCGATCCTCAGGTAAACCGGGCCGGGGTGTTCGATGCAGGCGATGACGGCGTTGCCGCATTCGATGCCGTCTGCCGGCACCACCACCGTCATGTTGGCCATGGAGCGCATGATGGCGATGTCCTCGGTGCACTGGTGCGTGGTGCCCGCCTGGCCGAAGGAGATCCCTCCGTGCGTGGCGATAATCTTCACATTGAGGTTCTGGTAGCATATATCGGTCCGGACCTGCTCCGCCGCACGCATGGTGGTAAAGACCGCCATGGTCGAGACGATCGGTATAAGACCCGAAAGGGCAAGCCCCGCCGCCATGCCGAACATATTCTGCTCCGCCACGCCCGCATTGAAGAAGCGGTGAGGATATTTTTCGGCGAATTTTCCTATCTTCGTCGATTT
>CAYTUH010000296.1:0-3157 GCA_964441165.1 uncultured Syntrophaceae bacterium | reverse complement strand
ATCGCTGTACGTCGAAGTTGCTGGGCCGGTGCCAGTCGGCCGACAGGCCGACGATGCGATCATATTTTTCACCAAGCAGGCACAACACATCGCCGTAAATATCGGCCTGTGTCATCGTATTGGCATCATAGACATTCCACGTCAGACCCTCGGCCATCTTCCGTCTCCCTCACGATACATTTGCAGTGTGCAGGTGGTTTTGAATACAGGGGCATCAGTCCCCTTCCGCGCTCGCCAGGACTTCTTTTGCCTTTGTCAGCGTATCCGAATCGAGTCCCCCGTAGTGCCATCGGACATCGTTTTCCATGAAGTCCACACCTTTGCCCTTCACAGTATGGGCCATTATCAGGACCGGCGCCGCCTTCTCTTTCATCGCGGCCTCGATTGCACGGGAAAGTTCGGTGTAGCTGTGGCCGTCAACCTCGATTACGATAAATCCAAAGGAACGCCACTTTTCGGCAAAGGGTTCGAGGGCCATGACATCTTCGGTATTGCCGTCTACGGAGAACCTGTTGCGATCCACGATGGTGATGAGATTCGTGAGCCTGTAGTGCGCGGCCGCCATCGCCGCCTCCCAGATGGAACCCTCGTTGCACTCGCCGTCACCCAGGAGACAGTAGGTACGCCACTGTTTCTTCTGGAGCCGGGCGCCGAGCGCGAGCCCCACTGCCATGGGGAGCCCATGACCCAGGGAACCCGTCGAGGCGTCCAGCCCGGGCACTTTGTGCTTGTCCAGATGCATACCGAAAGGCGAATTGAATTTATTGAAGTCTTTCAGGAGTTCGAAATCGAAGTATCCCTTCCGCGCCAGGAGTGGGGCGAATCCCACCCCCGCATGGCCCTTGCTGAGAATGAACCGGTCCCGGTCCTCTTTCCGGGGATCCTTCGGATCAATGGAAAGATATTTATAATAAAGCAGCACCAGGATTTCGACGATGCTCAATGCTCCTCCCACATGGGCACCGCCGGCCCAGAACGTCACGTCCAGTATGTCCTGTCGCAGCTGTCGCGCATGCTGCCGCAACCCGGCCATTTCCTGTTCACTGAGGGGCATGGAATACTCCTTTTAATCCCACCGGCTGGTGAGTCGGATCGATTGTTGAATACCTTTGTTTTTTGCCGCGGATGATGATGGGTGACGAACGTGGCGGGTCCTGTCTGTGTGGAGATACAGCTCTCGTAGCATATTCCTCCCGTTGACGGTGTTGCTGCCGCAAAGGGTCACGCCCCGCATCCGCACTTCCCGGTGCTGTGAAGGGATAAGATGGTTATTCAGTGATTCTGTGTCCCAAAGATGGATTGAAGTCTAAAACAGGTACGGGGCAAAAGTCAAACGAATTTATCGGCTTGAATAACAAGTGATGATTTTCGCCTGTCACCGGTTCCGGCGATGGACGGGCTGCGGCGCATGCAGAATAGATCACGCGCGGGATTGTTCTCTGCGGAGCGCATCGGAAGACACAAAATATGCGAAAGTCGTCAATATGGGAAGTGTCCGTTTGCAGTAACAACTGTTTGATCTAACGGGTTAAAGTCCCGTACGGGGAATTGTCCGATTCACCCCGGTAGTTCAAGGAAGCGGCGTTTTGGTAACAAGGGGTCGTAAGTTTCCAATTGGCAAAGCAGCAGGCCGTAACGAAAGTGAACCTACAGGTAGCCTCGTTAAACTGTAATGGAGATGCCGAATCAACGGACATTGTTGGCGTAAGAGAAGGTTCTCAGTTTGAGGGAGGGCGGAAGACCATCAACAGCTTCTGTTCCGACTGGTCACAGGATAACAAAAGAAAATAAAAAAAGGGGTTACGGCATTCACCGCAACCCCTTGATATCCATGGTAGGCGGTACTGGATTTGAACCAGTGACTTCTACCGTGTGAAGGTAGCACTCTCCCACTGAGTTAACCGCCCCTATGTGGAGGGGACTTTATCGTAATGTACGGGCTTTTTCAAGACAAAAATCCACATTATTTTCCGGCCTTCACTGTCTCTGTTGACTCTGCATGAATGATTGTTAACTTAGAAAAAAGAAGCATTTTTAGGACGATCCGGCAGTGCCGGGACATTCAATGTTTCAATACGGAGGGAGGTGCGGCATGAACAAAGAATTTGAATACACGATCACGGGGTATCCCGCCGAAAGTTTGAACCAGGTGGTTATGTTCTGTTCTGCCGATGGTGAGTGTAGTCTTTCCGATGTGCCGCGGGATCAGATCGGCGCCCTCGAAAATCTCTTGAACGAACGGGGACGCGAGGGGTGGGAACTTGTCCATATCGCCATCGGTTCAGGAGGGTTCCTGGCCTTCTGGAAACGGGAAGTCATTCAGTAACCAGGCCACAAGAGGGTATCGAGCTCTGGGAGAAGGTGAAAAAATGAAGAAGACAATAAAGATAAAAGGGATGTCCTGTCAGCACTGCGTGATGGCGGTGACGAAGGCCCTCGAGTCGATAGAGGGCATTGAATCGGTCAGCGTAAACCTGGAGGAGGGAGAGGCGGCCTTCGAGGAAAGAAAAACCGTTGACAGGGATGAAATTGCCAAAAAGGTGCGCGATGCCGGATACGAAGTCGGTTAAGGAAACCATTCATGTGCAGGGCATGAGCTGTGCCTCATGCGTCCTGCGCCTGGAAGAGGGGCTTAAAAAAATCGATGGTGTGAACCATGCCTCGGTGAATTTTGCCATGGAGCAGGCCGTGATTGAATACGACCCGGGGAAGGTTGCAATCCCTTCTATCACCGATACCATCGAAAAACTGGGGTACGGTGTGGCCGGTTCGAAAGTTGCTCCTGAAGAATCGACGAAAAAGACCACCGTCATAGTGGGCGGCATGACCTGCGCCGCCTGCGTCCGTCGCGTCGAAAAGGCATTGAAGACCGTCCCCGGGGTGGAGGATGCCATGGTGAATCTCGCCACCTCGAAGGCGACGATTCTCTTCGAGGAGGGGGGGCGTGCCGATATTGTCGAGATCAGGAAAACCGTGGAGGAGAGCGGCTACGAGTTTCTGGGTGTGGCCGGCGAGGCCGCCGACGACCCCGTTGAGAAGGCCAGGCGGAAGGAGTTCAGGGATCTCACGCGAAAAGTCATCGTGGGTATCGTGCTGAGCATACTCGTCATGGCGGGAAGCATGCAGCACTGGTTCCCCTTTCTTTCCTTCATCCCCC
>CAYTUH010000295.1:0-4043 GCA_964441165.1 uncultured Syntrophaceae bacterium | reverse complement strand
TTCCATTCCCTTGAATTCTCCCGTTTCAGTCAACTGAGAGAAGTCATACACGCCGTCCCGGTCAGGATCCAGCGCCGTGGGACACCCGTACATGTCGACGGGAATCCCCCAGGGAGTGTCGGGGCACCAATCCACGTCATCGGCAACACCGTCGCCGTCGGTATCCTTGGCATAAAACAATTGCGAAACAAACCGGCTCAGAACGTCATCCGACGCAAGATCATCGGCATTCATGGCGAAGCCCGTCCCTCCGGCCTGCGCCACTTTATCCAGGAGTTCCTTCCCCTTCGGATCTTTGCCGATCTGAACCGTATACAGGTAAGCGGGGATCGATGCTTCTTCCATGTGCCTGCCGTCGCTGATAATGAGCACCGCCGCTCTTCCTTCCACGGTTATCAAGTCCTGTACAGCGGCGTTTATTGCGTATGTAATGGGGCTTCTCCCCATCGGGTTCTCGAGTTTCGCCAGGGCCTTTTCGATTTCCCGGCCATCGAAGCGGTCGATTCCGTAAATCAGGAATGTTTCTTCACCAAAGAGCGCTATTCGCTGCCCGTAGGTTCGTATCCCCACCATTATTTCCTTGTCGGGAATTTTCCGGCTTATTCTCAGAACGAGGTCTTTTGCAATATCGATCTTGGATTGCTTATTGTATGATCCACCCATTGATAATGATGCATCCATCACCACGATGTAGGTATCCACTTTTGCGGAATAATTTATATTTTCTCCGGCAGGAATCAGAAAGGGATATTCGGGTGCGGGTTTCTTGTCACGTGCGCCACAGGCCGTCAGCACGATCATGAACACCAGCATGAGCAATAACTTCAGATAATTTCTCATCATAAATCATGACCTCACCACAATAGATAATCACATAATATCAAGGTCTTAATGCTGCTGTCCTGTCCGCTTTACTAACACTCTGTATGGGCTACTACATGACACACAAAACGGGGTTTTGTCAACTCTTTCATTCCTGACATTTCAAAGATTTCGCATTGTTTCGAAGATACGCAAAGAACCATCTCGTAAGGAAAGGCACACTTTCCTCACCATGAGACACTTCACGCATAGGGGGAATTGGGGTCAGTCCTTCAGAGAAATGAATGAATCACTCATTGCAGCGTGCATCGAGCGACCTGTTCTTCCTCCGGTTCATTCATCGTTTCGTGATAGAGGCCCTCGTAAATCTTCAGTGTCTTGTCCGACGCGTTGACGCGGTCATAGAGCTGCCTGCTTCCCTCGATTTTCGCAAGCCGGTCTTCCGTCCCGTGGATGATCAAAACAGGGAGTGTGATTTCTTCCATCCTCGCCTGAATTATTTTTATGGCACGGACCAGTTCGGCTCCGGTTCGCGCCGGCGTGCCGCCTCGATAGACGAGTGGGTCCGCGTCGTAACACCTGACGACTTCCGGATCACGCGATATGGCGGTGCAGGCGAGCTTCACCGCCGGGAGTTTCGGAAGTATGCGTCCTATGAATCCTGAAATCTTGATCAGGAACGGCGATACCTCATCGGATATCATCAGTGCGGGACTGCTCAATATGATACCCTTCAGATCTGGCTTTCTCGTGATGGTAAACAGGGTAACGATGGCACCACCGAGACTGTGCCCCAGCAGAAACATGGGCTTTCCCGGTTCCCGTGCTCGCGTCCTTTCAAGAAACACGTCAAGGTCAGACAGATAATCATCGAAGGAACGGACATAGGCCTTCGGAGTTCCCGACCTCCCGTGGTAACGAAGATCGAAGGTATAGACTCCATACCCCTGTCCCGTAAGATACTGAGCCACATGAACATACCGTTCGCTGTGCTCTGCATAGCCATGGACGATTACGACGGTCGCCTTTGATGCGTCCTTCGGCAGCCACCATCGTTCAAAGAGTCTGAATCCATCCCTGGCGTCGAACATTCCTCTTTCGTGATGAACCTGTCCCGTTTCACCTGTCATTCGTCATTTCTCCATGTTTGTTTGTATATCGATCGTCTCATTCCATACGTGAAACGTTTCGGCTACACGGGGAGTGTGACATATTCTCCGTTGAGGCAGACCGGAATGAGTCCGCCCGAAAGTCCCACCGTCGCCTTGACGGGCCTGATGGCGTGGGCCATTCCCTGCGGTATGTATACGGCACCCGGCGTCGCCACTTCATAGGTTTCATCCCCCAGCATTATTTCAAAAGTGATCGCATTCTCTTCACCGATCATCAGGTACATCTCGTCAAATTCATGACGATGGGGGGTGGCTTTCCCCACCGCATCCATGAGG
The DNA here is from genome assembly GCA_964441165.1 of uncultured Syntrophaceae bacterium. Classification (GTDB taxonomy): domain Bacteria; phylum Desulfobacterota; class Syntrophia; order Syntrophales; family UBA2210; genus CAYTUH01. The sequence goes on along the minus strand of CAYTUH010000295.1, from coordinate 1,773 downwards.
TCCACCATTTCCTGGGTGATCTCCTTTATAAACATGTAAAGGGCCCATGCCTTTGCGTCCTTTACCAGTTCATTGCACATCAGAACGGGAAAGGGTATGACGTCACTCAATTCATGGTCCGGTAGTTCGTTGACATTGATCGGTTTTCGTACGATGAGATGTTCATGTTTCCCGCTGCTCATTGGTCCCTCCACTGCAATGGTATTGTCAACACTCTATTTCTTTTTGATTATCAGGTCGCCGTAGCCCATTTCCTCAAGGACTTTCGGAAATTCCTTGAAGGCCGGCCTCACCACCGGCAGAAGCTTGAGCATTGCCGTAATCTTACCCCCCTGCTTGACTTTTCCTTTTGTAACGGCCGCCACGGGATTTTCAAGACCGTGCCAGAAACTGTGGGAAAAATCGGCTGCCTGTTTCGACCAGACATCCTCCTTGAGACCACAGGGTCCCAGGTGGTAGTTCCCGAAATACCCCTCTTTCTCCGGCGGATTTTTCAGATCTATCGTAATCTCGCAGTCCGGATCGGTGTAGATGAATTTTATTATTATGTTAGCCTTGGACATCTTAGGGCCAATTTTCTCATCTGTCAATACATGATCCATGAAGTAACCATAAATTTCGTAAAGATGGTCCGCATCCCTGTAATACACGCCCATGATACCCCTCCTTTCGTACGGCGCCTGAGGCACCCGTTCCGTTAGTCTGTCCGATAGTACCTTTGTGATTCTTCTCCTATATTCCTAAATTATCTTGTATGAAACTTAAAGTTGACGAATCCGCAATAAATCAAAAATATCAGTCATTGCGAACGGAGTGAAGCAATCTCTGTGCTTGTAAGAACATGAAATACGCGGATTGCCGCGTCGCTCCGCTCCTCGCAATGACAACCTCCACGAATTATTTACCAGAGCGCCAAAGTTCCATCCTTGATGAAACCGGCCACAGGCGGCGCAGCAATCTTTTTTGTTTTACTGATCGCTGACGGCTGAAAGCTGAAAGCTGACAGCTATCTTTCTTATCTCAAACAGACCGAAGGCCGGCGGCTAAGATTACTTTCCCTTCCGCTGATCGAAGCGGCGTCCAAAGAGAAGGCTCGCCATGGTGATCTTGAGCATGTTGATGGTTCCTCCCGCCACCCTCCAGGCTCTCCCGTCGCGCAGCATTCTTTCCACGGGAAATTCTCTGCTGTATCCGTATCCCCCGAAGACTTCCATTGCCGCGTCCGTGACGACCATCACCATTTCATTGGCAAAGCATTTTGCCATGGCCGCCTCGTAAATCGAGGGCAGCCCCTGACCGGCGCCGGTTACCGCCCGATAGACGAGAAGCCTTGCGGCATCAAGTTTCATTGCCATCTCGGCAATTGAAAATTGAACGGCCTGAAATTCCGAGATGGGTCTTCCGAAGGCATGGCGCTCGACGGCATACTGTTTCGCCTCTTCAAGCGCGCCCCCCGCGACGCCGAGACACATGGCAGAATTTCCGCATCGCTCGATGTCGAAGGTCAGCATGAGATTGCGAAAATCACCCGGCTGGACAACCACATTCTCTTTCGGCACCCGAACGTCTTCGAAGACGAGGTCGCATGAGGGCATTCCCCGAAGTCCCATGTATTCTTCCTGCTTTCCGAAGGAAAATCCGGGCATCCCCTTCTCGAGAAGAATTCCCCCGATACCCTTATATCCCGGCGTGTCGCCGAAGCGCGTATAGACCATGTAATGACTTGCTTCACCACCTCCCGTAATAAAGGCCTTCCCCCCGTTCAGTATGTAG
>CAYTUH010000294.1:0-4045 GCA_964441165.1 uncultured Syntrophaceae bacterium | reverse complement strand
AGAACAATCAATAAATACTAAGTTTGACTATAATATTGCAAGGGATTCTTTAAGATTTTATCGTCATCAAGACATTAAGAAAATTGAAGAATTTCATATTCCGAATGAAGTTGCAGATGTGAAGTATAAATCGGATTTAACATCAATACGAATGGATGGATACCGTTTGTCATCTTTTAGAATCACATTCGCCACGCCCGGGGAGAGTATCTTATTTTCCTCGACTGCGACTTTCTGGTTCTACCGGGCGCGATACGGCGCCATGTGGAAATGGCCCGGTCGAAACAATTCGTGGCCGGACTCTGCAAGTATACGAACGAAATCCAGGCGGACAACATTCTCACGTCGGGCATCTCGCGAAAAATGATCGAGGATATCTACCGGATGCTGCCCGAAAAGCCCATCAGGAGGGAACATCGCCGTTTCGTCCGTTACGGTATCCTTTACCGTCTCGGGCTGGCAGGCATCAGAAAACAGAAATGCAGCAGTTTCTTCTCCATACACCGGAAAGATTTGGAATACATAAACGGATACGATGAAAACTTTGTCGGATGGGGCGGAGAGGACGAAGACATAACGCTCCGTATGATCAAGGCGGGCTTCAGGGGAAAATCGGTGATACCGACGGCGCGACTTCTCCATCTCTGGCACCCCAATGAACTGGGCACCCGTTCCTGGCAGGAAGGGTCAAACGTGGACTATCTCTACCGGAAGAACATCCCCGTCTATTGTGCAAACGGTCTTAAAAAGTAACGGTCTCCAATGTTGCACCGATCATAGCGAAGAAATCGGGAATGGGGCAGACACAAGGCAGGTATCATTCATGAAACAGAGGATTCCCTTATCAGTCGCCATTATCACCAGGAATGAAGCATCGAACCTTCCCGGCTGCATAGGGAGCGTCCGCTTCGCCGACCAGATCGTGGTGGTGGACTCGGAAAGCACCGACGACACCGTCCGGATCGCCTCCGAGCTGGGATGCGAGGTGCACAGCGAATCCTGGAAGGGCTTCGGCCTCCAGAAACAATCGGCCGTCGACAAGTGTCGACACCCCTGGGTGCTCGTCCTCGATGCCGACGAACGCATTCCCCGGGAAACAGCCGAAGTCATCGCGAAAATCGTCTCCCGGGAAGCCGGCGACATCGCCGGATACCGCTTTCCGCGGAAAAACTTCTTTCAGGGGCGCTGGATCAGGCATCTCTGGGGAAACGACCGGATTGTGAGACTCTTCCGAAAAGACCGCGGTCGCATGAGCCCCGCCATGGTCCACGAATCGGTGGAAGTGGAGGGCCCCGTGAAAGACCTGTCGGCACCTATCGAGCATTTCACGGGAGGAAGCCTCAGCGACATGCTGGGAAAGATAGATCACTACTCCACGCTCGGTGCCCGGGAGGCCTTCCGTGAAGGCCGGCGCGCTTCGGTATGGTCGGCCATGCTCCGGGCCTGCGCCGCCTTTCTCCAGAGTTATATTGCAAAGCGGGGGTTTCTCGACGGATACCAGGGGCTCATACTCTCCGTCACCGAATTCGTAAACAAGTTCTTCAAGTACGCCAAACTGCACGAACTCCACAGGGAGGTGCACCGGAAGCACCAGGATTCCCGTGAAAAGCAGCGAGGTTAATCGATTTCTTTTGCCTCGTCGATCAACATGATGGGGATATCGTCCCTGATCTCGTAGAGCAGCTTGCAGTTGTCGCAGATCAGACCGTCTTCACTCTCATTGAGATAGATATCGCCCTTGCACTTGGGACAGGCAAGAATTTCAAGCAGTTCCTTTTTAATCACCATCTCCATTCCTTCCTTCGTTGTACCTGTATCAGTCCGCCTGCACGGGATTGGCCCGAAAGATTTCCTGTGCCTGGGTCCGGTAAAGCTCCGCCAGATTGAGCAGGATCACGGCCACTTCATTGTGCACATCACCGAAGAGGCGCCGCCGCATGTTCAAGGCGTCATGGAAACATTCCTCGGCCATATCGAAATCACGGGCCAGGAAAAAGACCATCCCCATGTTGTTGTAAGCGGTGGCCTTTTCCTTTGCGTCACCCCTGAACTTCTTGTCGACAAATTCGACGAGCTCCTCCGCCATCTTTATCGCCTCGTCAATCTTCCGTTCGTTAATGAGGGCCACCAGCTCACTGTTTCTTTCCTGCCAGAGGATCTCCTTTTCTTTCTTGGGACTGCCCGACCCGGTCTTTTTTCTTTTCAACACGATTGTGATACCTCGCTCATATTATGGATTCAACCTGTTTTCATAACTGGTGATTTCTTTTCTCACATACCGATAGAGAACGATCCCCCCCACGATAAAGCCCAGTGACACCAGCATCACCAGGGACGTCAGGGCTGCATATACCGGTTGATGTAAAAAGTAGAAACCGAACTGCATGATCTCCCGGGCCATTGACATGGCAAGGAGCAGAATACCCACCACACCGATCAGGATCGCAATCACCGCCGCCATCTGCCATTTCATATAGTCCTCGGCAACGGGATCGTCGAGGGGCACAAGTTTTTTCTTCTTCCTTTCGCCCTCCTCTTTTCGCAGGCCTACCAGGGTAATGCCCTCTTCGATCTCCGTCACTTCCAGGTCGGCACCGCAGACGGGACAGACAAAGAACTCGCTGCCGTCATCGGCGGCAACCATGGAATGACATTCGGGACATTTCACTTCCATCATGGTAGTAGGCCGGATCTCCTTTGTCCACGGGGTGGTTCGGCAAATCGTTCAGGGCATCCCGCCCAACCCTTACGGTTCAAGCACCCGGGGGGAGCGGTGTTTTTCCCTCGTTCAGATTGTTTTTCATTTCAAAAGTGGGGGGATAAGTCAAGGATTTTGAGATGGAGTACTTTCCCGCCCTGGTCGCAGACGACGAAAAACAAATCACCTACCGGAACAGAAATCGGTATAAAGTCATGGTTCGTACAAAAAAAAGTAGTGGATTTTTTAGAAGGGGTTACAAAAATCCATTTTTTATCCTTTACATGCCCATTGTAAAATTGCATGACCCTGCAATGAAATTTCCTCAAATCCAAACCTACGCTGTTAGTTTTAGCCTATAAGAATACATGTATTTTTCTGTTGTTGACATAAATCATTTTTTGGATATTTTTAAACACCAATATAATCAATTGCTTATTCGCATGCTCTTTTCAAACTTTCAAAGACAGATTTTTACAGGCAGGGGCTTGCAAATTACCGATCAACACATAGCCTCACCGTAACTCTTTGAAATTGAAATGCGGTAGTACAGTCGATTGCGCGCGTCATAGGCATCGGATTACACGAGGAGCCATGATGATGAAGCTCCGGCTGTTAATTTTAATCATAATTACGGGGGGAAATTATGAGAAAAATTACTGCGGTTGCTCTACTTATCATTTGTGGACTTTGTGTAAACGGTGCCTATGCAGCGCATGTATCGGTCTTCGGCCCTGCCAGTTATGTCAGGGACACTGCGACGCCGGTAAACACCGGTGACACCTTCTTTGCTCAATCCGGTGATGCGTCGCTCGTCGTAAGAAATGGGAACGATGACGGTTCCCTCAGGGTAACGAGCGCTGAAATCTCTCTGAACGACGAACAGATTTTCAGTCCCGATGAATTCAAGCATAAGAAGGGGGTCCTGGAAACTATCGTCACACTCTCGGAAATCAATTCAATCTCAGTACAACTTGACGGAAAACCCGGAAGTTTCCTGACCGTGGAAATCATACAGGAAGTGAATGAACCCACGGTCACATTTCAGGCCGCTCCTGTCACTATCATGATGGGAGATGCCGCCATTCTCACCTGGGAGAGCACCGACGCCGACTACTGCACCATTGAGCCCGATATCGGCGATGTCGATCCACGTGGTTCGATATCGGTATCTCCGGCTGAAACGACAACCTATATAATCACCGCGACGGGACGTGGAGGTATCGCGGCGGAAAGTGTGACGATGTCTGTGGAAAACCCCATTACCCCGCCCCATGTCGAATTTCACCCGATAATCTTGAAAAAATGGATATTACTTATGAAAAGCTAAAAGATAAACTCCCTAGG
>CAYTUH010000293.1:743-4049 GCA_964441165.1 uncultured Syntrophaceae bacterium | reverse complement strand
GAAAATCCGCAGCTCGATCATCTATGGGAAATGACAGCGAAAGCCGGCGCCCCCTATTTCGCCAATTTCGTCAATTCCGACATGAATCCGGAAGATGCCCGCAGCATGTGCTGCCGGCTCAGGATCGATAACAGGGAACTGAAAAAAAACCTCGAAAAGCGGGGAGGCGGTCTCTTTGGTTCCAATCCTCTCACGGGCTCGATAGGCGTCATTACCATCAATATGCCCCGGATCGGATACCTTTCAGAAAATGAGGACGAATTCATCGACCGTCTCACCAAACTGATGGTGATGGCAAAGGAGAGTCTCGAAACAAAAAGAAAGGTCCTGGAAAACTTCACCGACGGCAACCTTTATCCCTATACCAAGTACTATCTTCGGGGGATGAAGGAACGCTTCGGCGAATACTGGAAAAACCATTTTTCAACAATCGGTCTCGTCGGAATGAACGAGGCCTGTCTCAATTTTCTGGGGAAGTCCATCGGTGAACCGGAGGGGCAGGCCTTTGCGCAGCACATCCTCGATTTCATGAGAAACAAGCTGCTTGAATTCCAGGAGGAAACGGGAAACAATTTCAATCTCGAGGCGACTCCCGCCGAAGGAACCTCCTACAGTCTTGCCCGGAAAGACCATGCAAAATATCCCGATCTCCTTTTCTCAAAGGGAAACGGAAAAGAAGATGAGGAAGCGACGGTATTTTATACCAATTCGACCCAGCTCCCCGTCAATTTCACCGACGACATCTTTGAGGCGCTTGATCTGCAGGATGACATTCAATCACGGTATACCGGAGGGACGGTATTCCATATATTTGCCGGTGAACGAATCGAAGACCCTGCAGCGGTCAAACTCCTGGTCAGGCGGATATGCGAACGGTATCGCCTCCCCTACTTCACCTTTTCTCCCACCTTCAGTGTATGCCCCAATCACGGCTATCTGACGGGTGAGCAGGAACACTGTCCGGTCTGCAATGATTCATGTGAAGTTTTTTCACGCGTTGTCGGCTACCTGAGACCGGTGAAACAGTGGAACACGGGCAAACAGGCCGAGTTCAAGGAACGGAAAGTATTCAGAGTCTAACACATGAAAATTGGGTATGTGCAGCGTTTTTCACTGATAGACTACCCCGGAAAGATTTGCGCAATCGTTTTCACCCAGGGATGCAATTTCAGGTGTCCCTACTGTCATAATCCGGAACTGGTCATTCCCGAACAATACGGTGAATGTATCCCGGAAGACGTCTTCTTTCCGTTTCTGGAAAACAGAAGGGAAAAACTGGATGCGGTTTCAATAACCGGCGGAGAACCGACCATTCAACCCGGCATTGTTGATTTTATCAGAAGTATCAAGGAATTGGGGTTTCTGATCAAAGTCGATACGAATGGTTCGTTTCCGGACGTCATAGAAGAACTGCTCCGGCTGAACCTTCTCGACTATATCGCCATGGACATCAAGGCACCCCTCAGGAAGTACCGGAACGTTACCGCGTCGGCCGTTGACACGCGCAATATCCTGGCAAGCATCGATCTTATAAAGAATTCGGGAATCGAACACGAATTCAGGACAACGGTAGTGGAATCGCTGCTCGGTCCCAGGGACATTCTCAATATCTCGAAACATATAAGCGGTGCGGAACGGTATGTGTTGCAGCGATTTGTCCCGTCAAAAGCGGTAAACCCCGCCTTTCTGACTGAAAGAACTTTTTCAGATGCCCTTTTTGAGAAGTTGCGAAAGGATCTTTCTCCTCTGTTCCGCTCGGTTATCCTTCGTTGAATGAAAGGACCGGCCCCCGATCAATCTCCATCATGGAATGGAGAATCGATCCCCGGCCTCCTTCCCCTTTCATCTTGTTATTAATAGAAATATCTGTTAGTGATATGGGCGATTTATTCCGAAGAAGGTATGAAAAGAAATGAACCATGATGAATGCATACTCGACGCCCGTGAAGTGCTCCGAATCGAAGCTGAAAGCATCCTCCATCTCATTGAGAAAATTAATGATGATTTTGTACGGGCTGTTGAAATAATCTACAAATCCAATGGTCGCGTTATCATAACGGGTATTGGAAAGTCGGGTCTTGTGGGAAAAAAGATTGTTGCAACGCTGACAAGCACCGGAACCCCGGCCATCTTTCTTCACCCCGTTGAAGGTCTGCACGGTGATCTCGGAATCGTTCACAAGGATGACGTTCTCATCGCCATATCCAACAGCGGGGAGACGAGCGAGCTGAAAACGCTGACATCGAGTGTCAAGGATATCGGCATACCCATTATCGCCTTTACGGGAAACATGCAATCAACCCTTGCACGGCAGAGCGATGTGGTAATAAATGTCGGCGTTACCCGCGAAGCTTGTCCTTTCGGACTGGCACCCACATCGAGCACTACGGCAACACTTGCAATGGGAGATGCCCTGGCAGTTGCACTGGTAAATAAGAAAAAATTCACCGAGAAGGATTTCCGCAAGTTTCATCCCGGCGGGCACCTGGGTCAGCGGCTCATGGCCAGGGTAAAGGACGTCATGATTCGTGGCGAACATATGCCTCTCATATACACTGGAAGCTCCGCACTGGAGTCAGTAAGGAAGATAGATGAAAGCAATGTCGGCTTCGTCCTGATCATTGATCAGGAGAACCATCTATTCGGCATTCTGACCGATGGTGACGTGCGGCGATGTGTGAGACAGCAGGTCAACTTCGGAGAAAAAACGGTGGATGACCTGATGACCAGATCACCGAAGACGATTGATCCGAACACATCGCTCGCGGAAACAATCGAAGTGCTTCAGCGTGATGAAATAACAACGCTCATGATTGTAGACGATGAGGGTCGCCTGGAGGGGTATGTTCATCTTCACGACATCCTCGGCAGAGGCGGCACCGTAAAGATATCTCCCCCTTAGAGTGGAAGAACCATGCCCTGCAGGCATCCATGCATGTCGGTAGTGCAATTTTCAGGCATTGTGCGATGGGCGAAAATGAATTCATTATCAGGTGCATGCGGTGCGGCCAGAAAAACCGCATCAAGCGGCAGAGGCTGAACGACAGGCCCCGGTGCGGCCGATGCGGTGCCGTCCTTGACGAACTCATCATCCGGTGCATGGAATGCGGCACCCGCAACTTCATCCCCGAGGACCGGGTCAGCGACCGGCCCGTCTGCGGCAAATGCCACACCCCCCTCTACCAGGGGACACTCGTTGATGTCGTGACCGCGGCGGTGGCCGCCGCCTGGCCGGGCTCGTTGCTCGTCACGGCCGGAGCGCGGAGCCCATCACCACCAGTTGATTACCTCGCCAAGGGGACACGG
>CAYTUH010000293.1:0-733 GCA_964441165.1 uncultured Syntrophaceae bacterium | reverse complement strand
ACACTCGTTGAAATAACCGACGATTCATTCGACAGAGAGGTGGCCGGATTCCCGGGTCCCGTGGTGGTCTGCATATGGACGCCGTCATGTGAATTGTGCTGCCAATCCCTTCCCATCATTGAACAGATTGCCCACCGCTATGCGGGCGGCATAAAGATTGCCCGTCTGAACATCGATCAGAATCCCCGGATTGCCGCCGAATATGAGGCTTCAGAAACGCCGTCCTACCTTATTTTTAAAGACGGCATCTTTCAAATGAAACTGAGCGGGGCATTGACGCGGCTGGAAATCGAGCAGCACCTTAAATCAATTCTCAAGAAAAAACAGACATGAGAGAACGAGATCCCTCCCCGGTCGGTCACTGTCAGCCCTGAGCCCCTGCGGCATCGGCAAGGCGGCACGCCAGACTCGCTATGTAATTCCTGTTTTCCAGCTTGACGAGCCAGTCACCGGGAAGCCCTCCTGCACCGAGATAGGCACCGGAGAGTGCGCCCGCCATTGCACCAAGTGTATCCCGGTCCCCGCCATGCAATACGGCACAGTCTATCGTATCCGTGTATGATCGGTGATTTTTCACGAATGAAAATACGGCAAAGGGCATCGATTCGTGAACGGCCACACTTCTTCCAAGAAATCCGGCAGCATAGGAAGACGAGGCGTTCTACAGTAAAGGCCTTATAAGCAAAGTCATTTTCTATCTGATGATGTCTGTTCAGGCTGAATCAAGAAGCTT
>CAYTUH010000292.1:0-4054 GCA_964441165.1 uncultured Syntrophaceae bacterium | reverse complement strand
TCCGGTCCGGATTTTCGATCATGAGATGAACGTCAAAGGGGCGTGACGTGGTTGAGCGGATCGATGAAATGACGGGCGGTCCGAAGGTGAGATTCGGGACGAAATGTCCGTCCATGACATCAATATGTATCATGTCGGCCCCTGCCCTGTCGAGAGAGGCGATCTCATCCTTCAGAATACCGAAGTCGGCCGATAGTATGGATGGTGCGATTCGTTTCATTTCAGAATGCGAGAACGAGTGCGTGCAGCCGGCCCGTATCGGTTTCCTTGATCGTCAGCCGCAGTTCTTTCAACTCCTGTGCCGCCTCTCCGGGAAAGAAAATGAATCCATGGGCAATATCATGGGGAGGGACGGGCTTCCGTTCGAGGGACCTGGTTTGAAGGTCTTCGCCGATCTGTTGCTGTACCTTGCCGTCGTCGGCCATGCCCTTCGCGCCGCCGATGGTCATTCCCGCGGCGGCCCCGACGGCGGCCCCTTTGCCGGCGGCCTCCGCCACGTTTTTACCCGTGACGATGCCGATCGCCGCGCCGATGACGGCACCCGCCGCACCACCGAGCAGCCCCGGCTTTGCCGCTTCGGGCAAGACCTCTCCATATTCCGTTTTCCTGGAGATTCGATCGTAGGCCAGTCCCGCATCAAGGATCGGCCAGAGATTATCATCCTTATCGATAAGATAGGTCTTGTCTGCCATGATTTCAAGGGGGTGGTCACCCCGGTTGTCAAAAATGACCTGGACCGGCAGCACCCCGGCGGCGATGATATCGAACCCGAAGGCGGATTTTGCGTCTGCCGGTGTATTGTAAGCCTTTGCGGCGATGTCGGCCCCGGCAACCTCAACGGCATTCGGCAACGAGGAGGGCATCTTGAAGGGGACCACTTTTCGTTCATACCGGGTGCACCCCAGTGCGATCATCGTGACAAGCAACGTAATGAAAATCAGGGCGAAGCGCTTTGTGCTTCCTTTCATTCCCGTGGTTCCTTTCTCTTTTTTTTGCCAAGTGTATATAATGGACCGGTGCCTGTCAACTAAAGCTTGACACTGATACCTCGTGCCTGCAGATACTCCTTCACGTCCCGAATCCTGATTTCCCTGAAATGGAAGATCGACGCGGCAAGCAGTGTCGACGCCTTCCCTTCGGCGACTCCCTCGTAAAGATGCTCCAGCGTGCCGGCGCCTCCCGAGGCGATGACGGGCAGTCCCGATACGTCGGCGATACGCCGCGTCAGACGGAGATCGTAGCCGTCCTTCGTTCCATCGGCATCGATGCTCGTGGGGAGGATGGTGCCGCAGCCCAGTTCGGCGACGTGCCGGGCCCATTCGATGGCGTCCTTGCCGGTGGGGACCTGGCCTCCGTTAATATAAAGTTCATATCCCGATGCGATGGCATCGGTGGCCTTGGCGTCAATGGCGATGACCAGCGATTCGCTTCCGAAGCGCTGCGCCACCGCTTCAACCAGGGATGGATTCCTGATCGCCGCGGAATTGATCGATACTTTGCTCACACCCGCCTCGAGCAGTCGTTCTATGTCCGCCAGTTCTCCGATTCCCCCGCCTACCGTGAGGGGAATGGTGATGGCCGATGAGACGCGTTTAACCAGATCAACCGTTGTTTTGCGTCCCTCCACCGTTGCGGTGATATCGAGAAAGGCCAGCTCATCGGCCCCCTCCTGCTCGTAAAAAAGGGCATTCTCCACCGGATCGCCCGCCGTCTTGAAATCGACGAAATGCACGCCCTTCACCACGGTTCCGTCCTTTATGTCGAGGCACGGCATAATTTTGATATGGTTCATCTATTCCCTTCCTTTCCCATAGGTTACCGACGAGGTACTATACTGACCGGCATCTGTCAACTGCAGAATCGATCGATTGTGCCGGGTCAGGTGAAAAAAATGTTGACAAGGTGCAGCCTTACGTTCAAAAATCCCCCATCATCATTTCCAGCGAGGGGGGCATGAAACAGAAACGGATTTTTGCCCTCGGCGGCATTGCGGTCGTTCTCGGTCTGATCCTGGCCGGGAATATCGTACGAACCGGGGATTCACGGAGAGGCTACCTTTTTGACAGGCACGACGGGATTTCGCTTCATGATGTCATCGACGCCCGTCGCGCCGTAAAATTCGAAACGGCGGTACCGCCTTCCCTCTCCGTTGGAGCACCGGAGTCGGCAGAGGAACGCCTCCCGGAGACGAAACCGGCCCTCCCGGGGAATTTACTGACCACCCATACCCGAAAATATTTTACCCATCTTCAGACTCTGTTTCAGGAGAGCACCGGTCCTGATGAACATCTCGGCGATGTTCGCAGTTATATTTTCTCGGAGTTTCCCGAAGAAGAGGCCGAGCGTATTTTCGAACTCTATTCGGCATATCTTCACTGCGAGACGGAGCTGATGGAGGAGATGAAAAGCTGGGGTATGCCGACGGACGCCGAGTCGGCAATCGGGTTGCTGGTGAAAGGACATGAGTTCAGGCGTCTCTGCCTTGGTGAAGACGTGGCCGACGGCCTTTTTGGCGCCGAGGTGAAGGCCAAGGAATACGCCCTGCGGCGGGGCGCCGTTGTCCTCGATGATACCCTCTGCGGCGAGGAGAAGGAGGAGATACTGCGGCAGTTGAATGACGATATGTGGGGTGACGAAGCTGATGCCGTGGAGGAGTATCCGAAACCCTATACGCGATACCGCGAGAAACTCTTGATCTACGGGCGTGATCTGCAGGCCCTGGCGTCCGATGAGGAAAAACAGGCCCTGATTCACCGGTTCCGGGAAGAATTTTTTGCACCGGACGTGGTGGAACGTCTTGAGGCCGTGGACCGCCGGGTTGCGGAAGAACGGGTCGCGGAACAACGGTATCGTGCCGAAGAAGAAGCCATCATCAGCGATGGAGACCTGACACCGGCAGAAAAAGTCGAGGCAGACCGGGACCTCCAGGACCGTACCTTCGGGGATGAGGCCGAGGCCTTTCGCAGGCGGGAAACCATGCGCAGGGAACTGGAAAAGCTTCAGGGGGAGGGAGTCAGTGGTTCCTCATAACGACGCTGGTCAGGGAGAGGATAATCATCAGTGCCGCCCCGCAGAGAACCCAGTCACCGAATCGGGTGTAGACACTCGTGGCCGTCAGGGGGACGATGGCGCCGTGCAGGCGTTCCCTGGTGAAGAGATCTGACTGCTTCACAGACTCGCCGGTGGGGGCGATGACCGCTGAAAAGCCGCTGTTCGATGCCCTGAGAAGGAAGCGGCGATTTTCGATGGCCCGCATCGATGCCGCGCCGAGATGAAGGGTGGGCAGGGATGTCCGGCCGAACCAGGCATCGTTCGAAATATTGACGAGAAATTCAGCGCCGTCGCGGACGGTCTGCCTGATGTACCAGGGATAGAGAATTTCGAGACAGATGGACAGACCCATCCGGAGTGTCGCCGAGGAGACGAACGGCGGTGTGACTCCCGGTACGAAAGCCGAAGGGGCCCGGTAGAAGTCTCCGAGCAGGTCGTACCCGAAGGGGGATGTTTCGGCGTAGGGAAGCAGAATCTTTTTGTCGTACCATCGTGCACCACCTTCCTTCGAGATCACGAAGGCCGTGTTGTGGACGCCCTCGTCGACCCTGCGAAGCCCTCCGGCGATAAGCAGGCAGTCCGGTCCGAGCCGGCGAAGGATCCTGCAAAAGAGATCGTCCCCAATCTTTTGTGAAGAATTCAGGACCGTCTCGGGCCATACCACGATTCCGGGTGTTGCGGATGCCCCGGCCGTGCTCATGTCGAGATAGGTCTCCAGGCGGTGATAAAACCCCATACCGCTCCAACGATCCTCCTGTTTGAAGTTGCCCTGTACCAGGACAACGGAAAGCTCTTCCACGCCACCGGTCATGTCATGGCGCACCGAGGCGAGCCGCCCGGTTCCATAGAGCAGGGGAAGGAGAAACGCCGATATCAGGGCCAGCAGGGTCCACCGATTGGCGGTGATGAGACCCCTCGTTCGCTGAGAGACCGACCGTACCTTCCCGTTGTTTCGTTGTTTCCTGTACTCTCTGAATATCCGGAAGACGAGGGTATTTATCAT
>CAYTUH010000291.1:0-4081 GCA_964441165.1 uncultured Syntrophaceae bacterium | reverse complement strand
TGTATGTCTCGCTATACGGCATCTAAAGCAGGTTGCTGATGACATGCAAAAAGAAGGTGTCAGGTCTCCGTTTGACTTATCCGGTCAGTACGAAACGGAAAAATGCATGGCAATAATATTAAAGGGTAAAGATGCGACCCCAAGAACTCTCTATCCTGCATGAGATCATCAAAAATCCAACCATGATGGCTTCGTAAAGAGTCGTTTTGCCCTGTTTTGTTATTCTGTGCTTGACAGGTCATTCAGTATTTAAAGTAGTTATAGACTCCCGCTTTCGCGGGAGTGACGAGTGTGATGACTTTTTGCGACTGCGGCTATCATACCTCTCCAAAATAAACATTGACAGTTCTCATTGAAGAAGATTATTCTCGGCGCTTTTCCGCCGTCCGACGATGTGCTGCGGTTAACGGAAAAAGAACTATGGGCTGAAACAGGAAAGTCAAGCGCGGCGGCAGGGACGGAATGGTGATACATGGATCGCCGGTACCGGCGGACGCTGCAGAGAAAATTAAACGCGAAATCCCGGTATGGTGTGCATTCGGGGAAATCATGCACGTCCGACATGGAATGCCGCAAATCGACCTTTTTATATGAATGAACCGAAAGTGAACAGTGCCGTATAAGAGGCGGTAACGATTTGATATATCGAGAAAGACACCTATGAACAAAGGAATCTGGTATGCGGTGGGAACGTACATAGCCTGGGGCTTATTGCCTGTGTACTGGAAGTGGCTCCAGCACGTCCAGGCCTTGCAATTGATCAGTCACCGGGTCATATGGTCCTGTCTCATGTTGTGTGGCGCCATCATCCTCATGCACCGGTGGGGGGGCTTTCGCACCGCACTGCTTTCACCGCGCGTCATCCGGATTTATCTGGTGGCGGCTCTATTGATAGGCGTCAATTGGCTGACCTATGTGTGGGCGGTCAACGCCGGTTTCATTGTCCAAACCAGTCTCGGCTACTTCATCAATCCTCTCGTCAGCGTCTTATTGGCAGTTATTTTCCTGCACGAACGACTGCGTCAATGGCAGTGGGTTGCCATCGGACTGGCAGCGGCGGGCGTTGCGTATCTCACAATCGCTTACGGCTCTGTGCCCTGGATTGCGTTGATACTGGCCTTTACTTTCGGCACCTATGGCCTGATCAAAAAGACGGCTCCCCTCGGCTCACTTTACGGCTTGACGCTGGAGACGGGCATCCTGCTCTTTCCCGCAATTCTATACCTTCTTTATTGCGATGTCAGCGGTCAGGGGGCCTTTCTTCACACGGGCGCGGTTTCGGACATGCTGATGGTAGGTGCCGGGTTCGTGACGATGGTTCCGTTGCTGATGTTTGCCACGGCGGCGCACCGTATTCCCCTTTCGCTGGTGGGGATTCTCCAGTACATTGCACCAACACTCCAATTTCTGATTGGCGTACTTATCTACAGAGAACCCTTCACGTACTCTCAGTTCATCGGCTTTTCAATGGTGTGGGCGGCATTGATTATCTTTGGGGTTGAGGGATTTCTCGCGCGCCGTGTACACTCTGCTTTGACAAGAGCGGATTCAAGCAATAACAGGAACACGTCACCTCTATTGTAGGAAAGGCAGGGGTTCAAAAAAAGAAACAGGACCAGCATTCCTTTTATCTTCATATTTTCTACGACGACTCGACATGTTTCCGTATCTATAAATTTGCATCATTTAAAAAAAGGAATATACTGCAGAAAATTGTACAATCCAGCGGTGGGAGATGCTCATGAAAGCCGATTCCCGTGCAGGCCATGTGAAGACGTCCGCGGTCGTGCTTCCCGGAATTATCAATACGGCACTGAAGTTGGGTGTTGATATTCAAGGCATACTGCAGAGACTCGGGATATCAATTGATCTGGAACATATCACCCAGTCAACCATCGGTTTGAATCAAGTCCATGCCATCGTTATGGAAATCGAAAAGGCCACGGGAAATCCGGCAATCGGACTCTTGAACGGAGAAAATTTCGATTTCGAATATAGGCCGCATCTCAAGACCTTTTTGATGGCATCCTCAACCATTCGGGAGGCCTTCGAAAATACCCGATCACTTCGTGAACTTATCTCACCGCTCCTGATTCTCAAACTGGAAGAAACCGGAGATGACGTTACTATCAAGTTACAGCCGGACAGAACGCTTTCCGAGGAGGATGAGCGGCACTATACGGAAATGGTTTTTTCATCCATAAAAACCCTCGTAAACCGCCTGATGAGAACGACCGTCCCGCCCAAGGCCGTTTATTTCCGTCATGGCCGTTCCGAGATCATCCCCCTGTATGTGGACTTTTTCGGCAGTGCAATCGTTCTGAATGCCCCGGGAAACGTCATACGCTATGAATCCATAATCATGGACATCCCCCTTCCCGGCGGACTTCCGGAGATCAGACGACAGGCTGGAGATATCCTGAATCAGCAGATAGCCGATTCGCCGCTGCATGACGGACTGGCGGAATCGATCAGAAAGCTCCTGGTCCAGAGGAACGACTTGTTGAACGCGTCATTAAAACAAGTGGCCACGTCACTGAACATGAGTGCCAGAACCCTGCAACGCCGTCTGGCTGAAAACGGTTACGGATGGTCTGAATTGCGGGATCGGATCAGATTTCAAATGGCCGTTCAGGCGTTGCAGTCCCGACGGCTCAACATCGAGGAGATCGGCGAGAAACTGGGCTTTTCGGACAGGCACAGTTTTACCCGGGCCTTCAAACGCTGGTCCGGCCACTCCCCCAGCGCATATCGCAGAAAACATTCTCCGTAATCACCAATCCGGAAGCACCGTGAACTGTCTTCAGCGTGACTTCACATGGCGCAAATGGTTCCCTTTTTGGCACCCCCTGCCATAGCCGTTTCCGTCTTCTCTGGTATGATAACAATTACCGTTTTCCAGAAAGGAGGGATCGCTATGGCACTTGGAAAATACGCCGTAGATTACGAAGAACGGGTCAACTATGACCGCTTGAGGAGAGAACGGCTCCAGAGAGCCAGGGCAGCGTTGGATGCGTCCGGAGCGGGAGCGCTCATCACCTGGGATGAGGCCAATATCAGGTATCTGACGTCATATTACGTTACCACGCCGATGCGTCCGGCGGAAGTCCAGTGCGTCTTTCTGCCGCGTAACGGCGAGCCGATCCTGTTTTGCGGCGGCACTCCTGAAGAAACCGAACGCCGTATGCCCTGGATGAAAGGTCGGGTCCATCCGGTAATCTCTTCTTTTAAATTCATAGCCGCCGATGAGAATAATATCGCCGTGCTTGTGTTTGTGGATGAGGTGGGAAAATTACTGGCCGAACATGTCCTGGAAAAGGAGCCACTGGCCATCGACGGCGCCGTCTGCGGGCTGATCCTGAATAGAGCCTTCGACAAGGCAGGCATCAAAACAATGCACGGAAAGCCGATCATGGATGGGGCTCGAATGATCAAGACGGCAGATGAGATCGAACTCATGCGAATTACCTGTGGGAACTCCGAGTCGGCCTTTGCCGCTATCGTAGACGCGATTCGTCCCGGCATACGGGAATGCGATCTGGTCGGCATCGGTATCAGGGCGCTTTACGAAGAGGGCGCGGACCACACGGAGGATCTGGTCTGCTGCTCCGGCTTCAATACGAATCCCTATGGGTGGTCATTCTCCGACAAACCCCTGCGGCCGGGAGACCTGGTCTATATCGATGTCGATGGAAATTCCTACCAGGGCTACAAGTCATGCGTCTACCGGACCTTCTGCTGCGGCAAGGCAACCCGGGAGCAAAAGGATCTGTACCAGGAATGCTATGACATGCTCTACGGCGGTATCAGCGTTATAAAAGACGGAGCTACCGATCACGATATACTCGCGAAGTGGCCGCAGTCTCCGGAATACTGGGGATATGACAACTGGGCGGCTGTCGCTCCATACGCTATCGGTCACGGCCTCGGCCTCACGCTGCACGATCCTCCGATTATCAGTCCCTATGCCAAGGCCATGGGGGTTCCGCCCAATGAATTGAAAGAGGGAATGGTTATCGCGCTTGAGACCTAATTGTCCATTACAATAAAGAAGGCTTCGAAAGCGGAGTTGGTCCTTTTT
>CAYTUH010000290.1:0-4083 GCA_964441165.1 uncultured Syntrophaceae bacterium | reverse complement strand
AGGGCATAGGCAGCGACGGTTTTCCCCGGGAAGAAGCCCTTTTTCTTGTTGCTGACGGCACCTGACCGGACGAGATCCATGAGGGCGTCCGTGAGCATGATCGTGTGAATCCCCAGATCCCGCCTGTGTGCGAGATGTTTCGGCAGTGCCTCGAAGAGGGGGCCGATGGTGTAGTGAATGCAGCTTCCGTCCTTTATGATGGAGGCGACATTCGCCGCCAGCCGGTCAAAGACGCTGTCATAGGGCCAGCGGGCGACATAGAGAGGAGGTTCCGTCGATTGTACAAAGTAATTGAAATCACTGACGTGGACAAAGGTGTCTCCCATGGTGACGGGAATGTCATTATTGATTTCGCCCACCACCAGCGATGCGCATTCCATGGCGTAGCGTGCCGCGTCGAGAGCGACCCCCAGACTTGCGAATCCCTGCGCATTCGGAGGGGTTATCTGGATAAAGGCAACGTCAACATCGATAGATCCCGATTTAAAGAGCCAGGGAATTGACGACGTCCTGCTCGGTACGAGATCGATTCTTCCCGCCGTAATCGCCTCGCTGGCAATCCATCCGGAAAAAAATGTCTTCAGTCGGTATTTGTTGGAATAGCGTTCGTCGATGGGAATGGCATCACCGAGACTGACAAGCTGGATCAGTTCCAGGTCTCTGAGATTGCTTTCCGTTGATGCCATAAGGTGTTTGACAAGGGTACGCGGTTCTGCTGCACCGGTGCCGAGAAAAATACGTGTTCCCGGTTTGATTTTGGACAGAACCTTTTCCGGTGATACGATATTGTCTTGCCAGCCCGTTGAGAATGTGTAGGACATAACCCCTTCTCCCCTTTAGAAAATTGGGGCCATTATATCGGCTTTGTCTTCATTATCAAGAATAATCTCACGGTGCGGCTGTTTTCCGCTTACCTCGGTGAAGAGGCATACCGCACACAATAATAAACGCTTCCGGGAGACCGGATTTTCCATGACGCCGCTCCGGTTAGCGCTTTTTCCTGTTGCTTCCCTCATACAGATCGTATTCGAGGAGCCTGCATTCGATCGGCCCATTGTAAAAGGGGAGGCGCCGTTTCGTACGAAGTCCCACATGTTTTGCCAGTTCGAGATTTCCCGTAAAGATATACCCCTGATACCCGTTACAGCGCTTTTTGAAGAAATCCCCGATTCCCCTGTAGGTGTCTTTCAGGGCGTCCCTGTCTCCCATTCTCTCGCCGTATTCCGGATTGAGCATGACCACACCAGTTCCTTCGGGGACTTCCGTTTCGGAGAAATTACAGGTTCCGAAGTCGATATATTGATCCACTCCGGCCATCACGGCGTTTTTCATCGCCGCCGCCACGGCGGCGCCATTGATGTCCGATGCAATGATTTTTCCGCTGAGAGCCGCCTTCGTTTTTCGGTTTGCCCTGTTGCGCAGGTCCTTCCAGAGGGATTTCCGGAACCCTTTGATATGCATGAATCCGAAATTGTCCCTGAGGAGACCGGGCGGTTTTTCAAGTGCAATAAGAGCGGCTTCGATCGCCAGGGTGCCGCTCCCGCACATGGGATTGATAAAATGATCGCTTCCGTTCCATCGTGATGCCAGGATAACAGCCGCTGCAAGCGTTTCCTGCATGGGCGCCGCGAGGGGAATCTTCCGGTAGCCCCGTCGCGACAGTGATTCTCCCGAGGTGTCGAGATAGACGACGCAGGTGTCCTGCGTCCAGTAGAGAAAAATTACCGTTCCCTTTCGTTCGGGTCCGGAATCGGGTCTCCTTCCAAAGCGGCGGTAAAACCTGTCGACAACGGCGTCCTTGCATTTCACCTGTGCATACCGTGAGTCCCTGATCGTGGGAGTATCGACGCGGGAGGTGACGCAGAGGTATCCGTTCCGTTCGCAGTAGTTTTCCCAGGGGATTTCCGATACCTTCCGGTACATCTCCTCAGGATCACGAGCCTTGAATTCATCGATTCGGTAGAGGACCCTCTGTGCCGTTCTCAGGTGGAGATTCAGCATCATGGCATCTTCAAGGGTTCCCGCCGTTTCGATACCCGCGGCATGTTCGGCATTTACAGGAAAGGCCAGGCCGGCAAGCTCTTCTTTCAGGCAGGGCGTAACGTCCCGCGGACAGGTGATGAAGAGCAGGCTTTTTTGGTCGAATGGGGACATAACGCGCGGATTGTAGCGTCTCTTGAAAACAATGGCAAGGTAATTGAGGTGCGTGACGATTATACAATGTCTGCGAATTTATACCCGAAGCCGCGGACCGTAAAGATATAGCGGGGCCGTGCGGCATCGTTCTCGATCCGTGATCTGAGGCGCCTGATGTGGACATCGACGGTGCGCGGTTCCACAAAGGCCTCGTCTCCCCAGACATGATCGAGAAGCTGGTCCCGTGTATAGACCCTGCCCGGATGATGGGCAAGAAACTTCAACAGCCTGAATTCCATGGGGCTCAGTTCGATCGGCCGGTCATCGATCATCACCGCGTGCCTTCGGTAATCGATCGTGAGCCCTTCAAAGGAAAAGGTTTCCTCTTCCGCACTTTCTTCCCGGGGAGCAGACCTCCTCAGGACGGAGCGTACCCGTGCCAGAAGCTCTCTGACGCTGAAGGGCTTGGTGATGTAGTCGTCGGCGCCCATTTCGAGCCCCAGGATTTTATCAACCTCGTCGCCCTTTGCCGTGAGCATGATGATGGGAATGTCTTTGGTGGCCGCGTCATTTCTAAGCCGCCGGCATACTTCCATTCCCTGTATTCCCGGCAGCATGAGGTCAAGAATGACGAGGGCCGGCAGTTCGGAACGGGCCGCCTCTATTGCCGTCTCGCCGTCATAGGCCTTCAGGGTGGAATACCCTTCATTTCCGAGATTGTATGCGAGGAGGTCTACGATATCACGTTCGTCGTCGACGATGAGGATTTTAGCCGTCATGAAATGCCGTCCTTACCGGGAACATGATTGCAGTGCCCCGGAGAATTGGAATCCCGCTGTGCATCGATTCTAATCGAAAAGGGTGATCCATGCGAGCCGTTTTTTCAATAGGAGGGCAGCGACAGTAGTACCGTCGTCCCACGACCGGGCTGACTCTCAATCGCAAGGGTTCCTTCATGAGCCTGAATCAGGTGCTTGACGATGGAAAGCCCCAGACCAGTCCCCCCCATTTCCCGTGAACGTGTTTTGTCGACTCGATAAAAACGTTCCCCGATGCGGGGAATTTCATCTTTCGGGATTCCGATGCCGGAGTCGGCGACGGTAATTTCCACATACCCGTTATGAAGATCACGTGCGCCTATCGAGACCTCTCCCGATTCCCGTGTAAACTTGATGGCGTTTTCAATTATGTTGAGCAGAATTTGCGACAACTTGTCTCTATCCGCTTTCACGGGTGCCAATCCTTCAGGGATGTCTGTTTCCATGAAAATGTTTTTCTCCTGCGCCTTCAGCTCCAGGATCGACATGACCGTCTCCGCCACATCCTTCAATTGAACCGCCTCAAGGGTCAATTTCGTTTCGCCCAGCTCAAGGTTCGAAATTGTCAGCAGATCGTCGACGAGCCTGTTGAGTCTTTCTGCATGCTTTCGAATCGTGTCCATGAAGGTCTGTGCGGTTTTTCTGTCATCGATGGCCCCGCGCTGGAGCGTTTCAATAAATCCGAGAATGGCGGAGAGGGGTGTCTTGATTTCATGGGTGACATTGGCCACAAAATCCACACGCATCTTTTCAAGTTTCTTCATACGCGTCACATCATGAAAGACGATCATGCTCTTTTCTTCATCCTTGGGAAGGCCCAGAATTGAGGAAATATGAACATCCAGTGACAGCCCATTCTCGATGCCGAGGGTTATTCCCCGTGAGATCGGGGTTCCTGATTCCTTGAACTCTTCGATGGCATTCTGCAGTTCGATGTTTCTGAATGCCTCAAGAGGCGTCCTCCCGATGATGTCGCGGAAGCGGGTGCCGAAAATGCTCTTGAAAGCATTATTGAGACTTTCTATGCGATTTTCGCTGTTGATGATCAGAACACCGTCGTTCATACTGGCGAATGCCGCTTCGAGTGTGCACCGTTCTTCACGGGCGAGGCGGACTTTCTCCTGTAATT
>CAYTUH010000289.1:0-4116 GCA_964441165.1 uncultured Syntrophaceae bacterium | reverse complement strand
CCTTGTACGCCTCTTCGGTTGCGGGCAGAATAGTGGCAATAAGTACATTGCGATCACTTTCCTGCAGAAAAGAGGCGACATTCTCGGCTACGGTTGATGCACGTACCAGAATTTCCTGCTGGGATTTTTCATCCAAAACGGAAATGGTTCCTTTCTTTGATACGTCCCCAAGTTGAAAAATGCCGTTGGCAATCAGAAAAGACATTAGTAACAAGGGGATAACGATAAGCAGGAAGAATACTCTCGCTACCGATATGAACTGCTTACCTTGTGTCGTTTCTGCCATTTCCTTCTCCCCCTTACTGTGTTTATTTTGGAGTTAATAACTGTATACCAATTAACTAACCAAAAAGAAACGCCTTGTAGGGGTTTGCATAGAGAAGGACAAGTGAAACAACCAGCGCGTAAATGGCGATAGACTCTGCCATGGCCATACCGACCAGCATTGTCATCATGATCTTTCCCTGAACCCCGGGATTCCTTCCTACGGCACTACAGGCACCACTTGCTGCACTACCGATACCGGCACCGGCACCAATTGCACCGAGGCCAATGGCCAGACCCGCGCCCAACATTCCACCAACGGCAAAGATGACTTTAATGTAGGTTCCTTCAGCCGGAAGTGTTTCGGCGGCGAATACGCTCGATGACGTAAGAAACAAAGCCGCTGTCGAGGTTAATAAGGCTAATACCCACTTTACTGATTTCCTGAACATTTCTTTCTCCTTTCCTGGAAACTTAGTAATTTTGTCGTACCTCACGGTACGTGGTATTATCTTTGAGAAAGCGCGATACGTTCTCAAATGCGCCCTCATATGTGCAACAGATGTGCCACTTTCAGGCCTTGGTGAATAAATTGCAGGTAAGGTGTTGCAATAGCGGTATTATTTGTCGGTGTTCCTGATGGATACACTGCCTGTTCCGGCTCTGAGGCGTTTAACATTTTATTAAACGGGAGAGCCGGATTGAACAAAAAGTATAATGACGGACAAAAAGACCGGTATCGGTGCGGTTCCTGAAACGGGTCATTGTGTCATGACTTTTCGGACACAAAAAAACAACCTCTCCGGTCGTCGGAAGACTTCCCGACATGCCCCGGTATATCCACGTTAGCCGCAGGAAGTATTGCATATTATGCGGACATGTACAAGCATGTTGTCAGGATAATCAGGGGCGGCGGTACCGCCCGGCTACCCTTGATATCCGACAATTTCAGTGATTATGGAACGGTACATTTCAGCCGTGACGATATTTTGTGTTGAAAATTATGAGGAGGGCCTGTAGTATTCGGAAGCTAAAAAAGTTGATGGCTTTGCAGAACATTCGGTTTCTGTGGTGCGTCTGATGTTTCGCCCTTTTTTACAGGGGGGGTCCCGGCGGGAAGGACCTCGTTCTTCAGAATGTGCCTACCCTGAAGGGGAAGAGTTTTTGCCGTGACATCCCGCGAGTGACCTTTTGCATGACCGTCAATGGTGAAGTGGCAGTGTTTTTTCCAGTTTCAGCGAATTCCGAAAGAGGGCCTGATAATGCAAGAAATATTGACCATCGCAACCTATCTTGTGGGTTGGCTCCTGTGTAAATGGGTTTTCAGAATCGAAAGCGGCTTGATTACCCTTCTCATTTCACTTGGTGCGGCTATAGCAGTGTATGTCGTAATAGCGATCAAGGAATACGAAGATAAGAAAAAACGCGGACACGAAGAGTAAAGGTTCATTGTAAGCAGAGCCCCTTTACGGGGTATACCGGCAAATATGGATGACCCATGAAAACAAAGTTTACCGTCAACCTCAGGATCTCCATCTGGCTGACCACACTGATCGTCAGCATCCTTATCCTGCTGTTTGCCCTCACCGTCAACCATGCACGTGAAAAAGCGATCGTAGAACAATTCAGCCGTCAACAGGCAACTATCGCCAGCGCCGCTGCCGCCGGTATTGAAGACCTTCTGAGCGGTGTCGAACGGAGCATGACGATTCTGTCAACCTTGCCGCCCATTGAAAAGATCGGCTGCGAGGAAACGGTCCGCAGTATTCAGGTGATTTATGAGGACCTGGGTGGCAAGGTGGAATTCATCGCCCGTCTCGATGCGAAGGGCTTCGTCCTGTGCGGGTATCCTCTGCAATCGATGGAGGGAATGATCGGCAGAAACTTTGCCGATTATGCCTTCTTCCGGGAAAGCAGGGATACAAAGAGGCCCATCGTGGGGCCGCTCGTGTTGACGGAAAAAAGTTGGGGTCGTGATGCGGAGGAATACTTCCAATCAATCGTTATCGGTGTTCCCGAGCTGGACGAAGAGGGCACCTTCGCCGGTTTCGTCATGACCACCCTTCCATTGAAAACCATCGCGGAACGCTATATCCATCCTGTTGAAGACCTTGCACTGCTCGATTACTGGATTGTCGATGAGTCGGGTACCTTTATCATCCATTCAAGACCCGACCTGATCGGCAAAAGCCTCGGTTTTATTCCGGGCAACAGGGGCAAGGAGCTGCGAGATATGCTCCGCGCGGAGGGCAAAGGGTACGGCCAGTATGTGTTTCGCAACGATGCGGGGGAGATCGCCCGGAGTATCATTGCCTTTGCTCCCATTCATTTGAGGAGTGTAACGTGGTCCTTTGCCGTCGTGACACCCTATGAAGCAGTGATCGCTCTTGTGCGGAAGGCCTTTTTCAATATCATGCTCGGTGCTATGGGCCTCATCATCGTGGTTATCGTGACGGGTCTTTCGATTGCCCGTTCGAGCGCGAAACGGCTGCAGCTCAAAGAAGAAGTGAAGCGCCTCAAGGAGCGTGAGGAGTGGCAGGGAAAGCTGCTCAGAGAAAAAAAGACCGTCGAGGGAACGATCGAAGGCTCTCCCGTACCGACCTTCGTTATCAACCGGGAGCATAGAGTCATATTCTGGAACAAGTCCTGTGCCGAGCTGACCGGTATCAGCGCCAGGGAGATCATCGGTACGGATCATCATTACCGGCCCTTCTACAGGGACAAGAGACCGCTCATTGCGGACCTCGTTATCGATTATGATGAGGAACTCGCACAAAAATATTACGGTGCCAAGAAGATGAAACGATCGGAGTCTGTCGATGGTGCCTTCGAAGCGCGCGACACCTTTGAAGACCTGGGCGGAAAAAAACGGCACCTCTATTTTCTCGCCGCGCCTATCTATGATGAAAAGGGAGAGATCGCCGCCGCCATCGAGACGGTCCAGGATGTATCCTATGAAGAAGAGATGGCCGAACATCTGAGGAAATATGCCGAATCAATACAGCGGGAAAAGAAGACCATCGAGGGTGTGGTCGAGGGGTCACCCATTCCGACTTTCGTGGTGGACAAGGATCATAAAATTATTTTCTGGAACCGTGCCTGTGCCGAACTTACCGCATATGATGCGAACGTGATGATCGGCACCGACAAGCACTACCTCCCCTTTTACAGGGAAAAACGGCCTGTTATCGCAGACTTCATCATCGACGGCAATATAGAGGGCCTGGAAGACTATTACGGAACCAAACGGGTCAGCAAATCGGATAGAGTACAGGGGGCATACGAGGCACGTGATTTCTTCAGGAATCTCGGCGGAAAGGATCGCTATCTCTATTTCATTGCGGCACCCATCTTTGATGAGAAGGGGGATGTCACGGGGGCGATCGAGACCCTCCAGGATGTGTCGAGAGAAAAGGAGATGGCCGAAGATCTTCGGGAATATGCCGATAATCTTCAGGCCGAACTGAAGGAAAATATAAAACTGAGAAGAGAAATCGAGGAACTCTACAATTACCTCCAGTCCATTATTGAAAGTCTGCCCGACAAGATATTTGATTTAAGCGCCGACGGCATCATCAATTACGTCAGCCAGGACATGAAAAAAGAAGGCGGTGTTTCCAGAGAAATCAAGGGAATGCATTTTACGGAATTCGTCGAACAGGAGCACAGGAATTTTGTCCTGGACCGGTGGGCGGAAGTTGGAAAAGGCATCTTCAATCCCTATGAGCTCGAGGTGACGGCCAGGGATGGAACGCGACGGAATCTGCTTATCACGCCCCGTCCCGTCAAGGGGACGAACCGGTACGTGCTGGTCCAGCTATTACCGATATGCAGGTGGATTCCTGCACGCTG
>CAYTUH010000288.1:0-4132 GCA_964441165.1 uncultured Syntrophaceae bacterium | reverse complement strand
GTTCAGCTCCGACCAGAACCCGGGGCCGTGGTTCTTGATCCGGGTGTGGAGGAGTTCATGGAGAATGACATAGTCGCGCAATTCATCGGGCAATAGAAACAGTTTCATGTTCAGGTTTATATTGTCGGCAGCGGAGCAACTGCCCCACCTGGTTTTCTGGCTTCTGATACAGACTCTGTTGAAGGTGAATCCGTGCATCTCCGCCAATTCATGGAGCCTGTCGATGATGTTTCTCTCTGCGGCTGCCCGGTCCATAATGCAGGGAACGGTTGAAGGAGCCGACCGCCTTTCTTCGAGGGCCTTCGCTTTTGCCAGGTTCTTTTGTATCCAGGGAATTTTCGCATGCACGAATTCCCGGGCCCTGTCGAAAGAAACGCCCCGGGGTACGGCCACCCGCACCCCTTTTACCGGCCTCACGGAAATGTTGATGCGGCGGGCCTCGTCACTCCCTTCGAAGAGGACCGTCCCGATCTCCTCAATTTCAATATGACGGGCTTTCATGACATCCTTCTTCTTCGGCAACTCACGTTCCCGTTGACATGGTGCGGCAGGTCGATGAACAGCATCAATGACGGGTCATATCGATGCACCATACCCGTTTCTGAACAATCAATCAAGACAGGTTCCGCGGAAGAATGGAACGAGAAACGGCGCAGCCGGGCGCTGGATCAACGGTCTTTGTCGCCCGTAACAGGGCAGGAATTGCGGATGATGAAAGAGGGACGATAGTCCCGTGCCGCACCCGTCTCCGATGGCGGCCACCCCTTAGTGACTGTCTTTGATAAGCATCGTTGCCGGATCGAGAAAGAGTCGTGTGTCGGGAATGCCCGGTTCGCCGCCCTTCAGCGCCTCGATGCGAATTTCGGAATCAGTAGGTTTCAACGCCAGGGCGACATCGAAGAGATCGGCTATTTCCGAAAGCCTTACGGGAAAACCATCGGGTCCGAAGGATTCATCCCGGTGAATATGGACGGTGAACCACATGCGCATACCGCATCGCTGTGCCAGTTCTTTGAGGCCCGTCAGCTGTGAGTATTCCGATTCGGAGAAGGAAAACCCGTCGATAATAATCATCGATGGCGTGAAGATATTCTGTTCCGTCAGGTCGGCGAGACGTTCCTCGAGCTTGGGGACGCTGAACCCCGCAATCTTGAAGGTCATGATAAAGCGGCAGTGAAGGATCGTGTCCCAGAGGTCGTGTATCTGCTCGGCGTTGTATTCTCTGATGAGATTCCGGAAGAGTTCGCGGTACCAGAGGGTCACTTTCTCGATGGGGTCCTGCAGGCTGATGTGGAGAACGTTTTTCTCCCGGAGCATGCTGTCGAGCGCCAGTTGCACCACCAGTGCCGTCTTACCCACTCCCGCCCGGGAAAGGACGGCGCCGAATCCTCCTTCATGAAGGATTTCGTCGGTGGTCTTTCCCATGAGACGGAGGGGATTCCGTAAAATAATATCCGTTTTTAACATAGCGAGATTCCTGTCTTTAAGTCTGATGATCCGTGCCTGTGTCTGCATATCATCGGTTGTCGAATTCCTGCCATGGCCTGTTATGCCACGGCGCTCTTTTTCTGCTTTGCCGCCTGGGCGATCAGTTCTTCGGCGATTGACTGGGGAACCTGCCGGTACTGTGAGAATTCCATGGTGAACTGGGCCTGTCCCTGGGTCGAAGATCGAAGGATCGTGGAAAATCCGAACATCTCGGCGAGGGGCACCTGCGCTTCTATGACACACATGACTCCTTCATCCTGTGCCCCGACGATCATGCCGCGACGCTGATTCAACAGGCCCATCACGGCACCCTGAAACACCGTGGGGGTTTCGACCACGACCTTCATGACCGGTTCATGGATGACGGGTTTTGCCTTGGCGTATACTTCTCTGAAGGCCCCCATGGCTGCTGCCTGGAATGCCATGTCGGAGGAATCGACGCTGTGAGCCTGGCCGTCATTGATGACGACCCTGATGCCGGTGACGGGGAGTTCCATCCGGGGGCCCTTTTTCAGACATGCCCGGAATCCCTTTTCACAGGCCGGAATATACTGCGTCGGGATGGTGCCGCCGGTTATCTGGTTGACGAATTCGAAGTCGCCTTCGCCTGCCGGTTCTATATAGCCGGCAACCCGTCCGTACTGACCGGCGCCGCCGGTCTGCTTCTTGTGGGTATAATTGAAGTCGGCCCGCTGCGTGATCGTTTCCCGGTAGGCAACGCGGGGATTGCCCGTGGAGACTTCCGCGTCATATTCCCGCTTCATCCGTTCGACGTAGACTTCGAGGTGAAGCTCGCCCATTCCCTCGATAATCGTTTCTTTCGTTTCCTCGTCAACGTAGGTCTTGAAGGTGGGATCTTCCTTGGTGAAACGGTTCAAGGCCTTGGACATGTTGATCTGGGCCTTGTTGTCCTTGGGGACGATGGCCAGGGAAATCACCGGCTCGGGAACGTACATGGAGGTCATGGTGAGGTTCACGCCCGGTGAAACAAAGGTATCGCCGGAGGCGCAGTCTATGCCGAAAAGGGCTCCAATGTAGCCTGCCGGAATCGCTTCGATGTCTTCCATCTGTTCGGCATGCATGCGGACAACCCGACCGATCTTGACTTTCTTGCCCGTCCGGGCGTTGATAACGGTGGTGCCTTTTGCCACCGTGCCCTGATAGACGCGAATGTAGGTAAGCTGTCCGTATGTGCCGTCTTCGAGCTTGAAGGCCAGGGCAACCGTCGGTTTTGCGGCATCACTTTCAAGGACAACGGGAAGTTCTCCCCTGTCCATGTCGAGTGCTTCGTTGACCACTTCACGGGGGCTGGGAAGAACCTGTGTTACTGCGTCCAGCAGGGGCTGTACCCCCTTGTTTTTGTAGGCGGAACCAATGTAGACGGGTGTGATCTGCCGCATGAGTGTTCCCCTGCGTACGGCGTCGAGAAGCAGTTCAGGTGGAATGTCGCGCTCTTCCAGGATCGCATCGGTGAGTTCATCGGAAAACATGGATGCGGCGTCGATGAGACGTTCACGCTTTTCTTTCGCCTCGGCCTGCAATGTTTCCGGGATGGCTTCAATACGGACGACTTCACCGTTTTCTCCATCGAAATAGAGGGCCTTCATGGTCACGAGATCGACGACGCCCTGGTGGTTGTTCTCAAGACCGATGGGTATCTGCATGGCCACGGCATTGTGTCCCAGTTTCGACCTGAGCTGGGCGATGACGCGGTCGGGGTTGGCGCCGCTCCTGTCGCATTTGTTGATAAAAGCTATGCAGGGAACACGGTATCGCTTCATCTGCTGGTCAACGGTGATGGACTGCGACTGGACGCCTCCCACGGAACAGAGAACCAGGACCGCTCCGTCGAGTACGCGGAGTGACCGTTCGACTTCAACGGTGAAATCGACGTGCCCGGGGGTGTCTATGATGTTCACCTCGTGTCCGTTCCATTCACAGAAGGTTGCCGCCGAGGCGATAGTGATGCCCCGTTCCTTTTCGAGTTCCATGGAATCCATGGTGGCACCGACGCCGTCTTTTCCCTTGACGTCGTGAATGGCGTGGATTCGTTTCGTATAGTAGAGAATTCTTTCCGTAAGGGTCGTCTTGCCCGAATCGATATGGGCACTGATGCCGATGTTCCTGACTTTCTTAATGTCCTTGCTCATTGTTCTGTACCTTTTCGTTCCCTCAATTCACACATGATATGTTCTGTTTACAGCGTCCCCCTGTAACTGCAGCCTCGGTGAAGGGGATTGCCCTGTGCCGCCTGTTGCGTGAAGACAGCCTCTCCGTGATTTCCCGTGGCGTCAGTACCTTCTCCGCTCACTCACTCAGTTCGGTTATGGGGTGGAGATTCATTCGGGTGGGGGATTCACCCCGAGATATCAAAAAGAATCGCGATAACTACCCTTAAAATCATTCTTTGTCAATAAAAAAATGGAGGAGCGGGGCCAGGCATCGCTTTTTGCCCCGCGATTTCAGTGAAAGTAACAGGTGGAATCTCACCCCTCCTTCCCCTTATTCAGGGCAACCCCGCTCTTGGTGGAGATGAAAGGCGAATATTACCCCGCGCCCCGGCGACGACCGGGGAAGGCGCCCGCGTCACGGAACAGGCACGCTTCAGTATTACAGGTCTGCGGGGATTGAAAGGCCGATCCCT
>CAYTUH010000287.1:775-4140 GCA_964441165.1 uncultured Syntrophaceae bacterium | reverse complement strand
GATACCACCTGTCTGGAGATCAGGACAAAAGACGACGATATCGTCATTGTGGACGCAGGATCAGGAATGCGGCGCCTCGGAAACAACCTCATCGAAGAGGGTCGTTTCGAATACAGCATGATATTTACTCATGCCCACTGGGATCACCTGATAGGGTTTCCCTTTTTCAAACCCCTCTACTTCAGCAAGACCCACATCCACATGCGCGGGTGTCCCTTTCCCCAGGCATCGATAAACGAGATGGTCAAACGTGTCATGAGTCCTCCCCATTTTCCGGTCAAATACTCGGATCTGAGGGCGGAAATCAATTATGACGGCACATGCGAGGGCGTTTCCACCATCGGGTCGCTCACGGTGATTCCCATATTCCTGAGTCACCCGAATCAGGGCAACGGCTACAAATTCATTGAAGACGGCAAATCATTCGTCTTTCTGACGGACAACGAGCTGACCTTTAAACATGAAGGCGGTCTCGGCTATGACGATTACCTGAATTTTTCCGACGGCGCTGACCTCCTTGTCCACGATGCCGAGTACACGGAGGAGGACTACAGGATCAAGAAGGAGTGGGGCCACAGCGTCTATACCGACGCGCTCAGGCTGGCCCTGGAAGGTAAGGTAAAGAAGCTCGGCCTCTTTCACCACAATCAGGAACGAACGGACGACGAAGTCGATGCCATCGTGGCGGACTGCCGGAAGATCATCACGGAACGCAATGCACCCCTTGAATGCTGTGCCCTCACCCAGGAATGGGAAGTCGAACTGTGAGGCCGTCTTCACAGAAATGTGAGAAGGAGGTTCCTACCGATGAAAGGCAAAAAAAATCCTCTTTTCATTTCAGGAGCGTCTGCACGGCTGATTGCACTCCTGATTGTCCTGACGGCCATACTCGTTTCTACAGGCGCATGGGCGCACGGTCCCTCGCAGCTGACCCTCTCCTACGCCAAGGACTCGGGCCTCCTTTCCATCACCATTGTTCATTCCGTATCGAATCCGGCCACCCATTACGTCAAAAAGGTGGAAATCTCGCTGAACGACCGCGTGGAAAAGACCTACACCTATGATTCGCAGCCCGACAGTAAACGGTTCACCTACAGTTATCCCATCGAAGCGAAGCCGGGCGACCGGATCGCTGTCACGGTAAAATGCAATTACGTCGGATCGAACAGTGCCACGCTCACCGTGGAACCTTGAGGCATTCACTGCTTCATAGCATTTCCGGCAACAGGAGCACCGGACATGATCGTATTCCATGGGGGATTCATGACGGCCGCGCTGCTCTTTATGGCGGCGGGAGCGCTGACGGCGCGATTCATGAAGAAAAAAGGATGGTGGCTGAAGGTTCACAGGTTTCTTGAAACGGCGGGCTATGCATCTCTGCTCGCGGGGCTTCTCGCAGCGGTCGTCATGGTCTCCCTCTTTTCGGGAAGGCATCTTGCCCTGCCCCATGCCTGGCTGGGTGTCATTATCGCGATCGGCGCGACGGGCACCTTCACCATGGGCCTGCTGCAGTTCAAAGTGCCGGCAGAGGCACGAAAAATCAGGCCGCTGCACCGGTGGTCGGGACGGATCACCATTGTGCTGCTCATCATCAATATTCTCTCCGGTCTCACCCTGATCGGAATTATCTGAACAGGCAAGGAGAGGAAACATAAGAGGAAAGAAGAGGAACCTACTATGCTGAAAAGGGAAAATGCGGCACTCCTGGTGATCGATATCCAGGGAACCCTTTACCAATCAATGTATGAAAAAGAAAGGCTTCGTGAAAACCTGCAGAAGCTTATCAGAGGTGCGGCGGCGCTCGATATTCCCGTCATCGCGACGGAGCAGGTACCGGAGAAGCTGGGCACCTCCATACCGGAGATATCTTCTCTCTTCGACGAGTTTCACCCCATTCCGAAGTCGAGTTTCAGCTGCTGCGGAGAGCCCCGCTTCATGGACAGGCTGGAAAAGATCGGTCGCCGGCATATCCTGATCACCGGCATCGAGTCTCATGTCTGCGTCTACCAGACTACCACCGACCTCCTCAGACTCGGTTATGAGGCACACATCATCACCGATTGCATATCGTCAAGAACGGCTGAAAACCGCCACGCGGGGATCGAACGGATGATTGCCGAGGGGGGAAGACGCTCGAGCATGGAGATGAGTCTTTTCGAACTGATGGGGGTCGCTGAAGGCGATGTTTTCAGAACAATCTCGAAAATCGTGAAGTAAGGACACCATGCCGGACGCACCGATTTATCTCGATTACAACGCCACCACCCCCATCGACCCTGAAGTGGCCGACGCCATGAGGCCCTGTCTCGAGGCATACTTCGGAAATCCCTCAAGTACACATCCCTTCGGTGTCCAAGCCCGGAAGGTTGTCGAGAGGGCCCGGACACAGGTGGCGGACCTGCTCAATTGTGCGCCCGAAGAAATCATCTTCACCGGCGGCGGCACGGAATCGAACAACCTCGCCATAAGGGGCGCGGCCCTGGCAAACCGGAACAAAGGAACTCACATCATCACCTCGGCCGTCGAACATCCCGCCGTGACGGAGGTGTGTCGCTATCTCGCATCAGCGGGCTTCCGGATCACCGTTCTCCCCGTTGACGAAGAGGGACGTGTTGATCCCCGGGAACTGGAACAAACCCTCACCCCCGAAACGATTCTCGTCACGGTGATGCATGCGAATAACGAGGTGGGCACGATTCAACCCATTGCCGCCATATCGGACATCGCCGCGAAGAAAGGCATCCCGGTGCACACCGACGCGGCACAATCGGTGGGGAAGATCCCCGTCGATGTGAAAGAGATGGGAGTCGATCTCCTCTCGGTGGCGGGACATAAGCTCTACGCACCCAAAGGCGTAGGCGCCCTCTACATCCGACAGGGCGTTGCCATTGAAAAGCTGATGTACGGCGCCGGTCATGAACGGAACCTTCGGCCCGGCACGGAAAACGTCATTGAAATCGTCGGACTGGGAAAGGCCTGCGAAATCGCGAAGCGGGACATGGCGAAAAATCAGGCCCACATGAAGGTCATGCGGGACCGCCTTGTCCGGCGCCTGCGGGAAGGGCTTGCGACAATGCGGATCAACGGCCATCCCGAACACTGTCTTCCCAACACCCTCAGCATCGGCATCCCCGGCATCGACGCATCTCTTGTTCCCGGCGAACTTCAGGGTGTCGCCCTTTCCGCCGGGTCCGCCTGCCATGAGGGGGGAATAAGCATCTCGCCGGTCCTGGAGGCCATGAAAGTTCCCCATGAGTTCGCCAAGGGAACACTCCGCCTCTCAACGGGCAGGATGACCACGCCGGAGGAGATCGACAGGGCGGCCGGTCTGATTCTCCACAGGATTTCAGAAAAAAAGACCCCTC
>CAYTUH010000287.1:0-765 GCA_964441165.1 uncultured Syntrophaceae bacterium | reverse complement strand
CCCTCGATGATCTCGCAAATCGCTCGTGGCCATGTCGCACTCCCGCATGGATGAGGAGATCCGTCCCCACCGGTCCGGGAAACAACGGCAACGGTTCATTTCTCAGGACACATCAATCAACGATCAGTTCCGGCAGCCACATGATGGCATCGGGGAAGAGGGCACAGAGTACGAGACCGATTACCATCAGTATCACAAAGGGGACGATGCCCCGATAGACCTTCCTGATATCGATCCTGTCGGGATCAACGCCCTTGATGTAGAAAAGGGCATACCCGAAGGGTGGCGTGAGAAAGGATGCCTGGAGATTCACCGCCATCATGATGACGAACCAGATCGGATCGAAGTTCAACTGCTTGGCAATGGGAAGGAACAGGGGAAAACAAATAAGGACGATGCCGATCCAGTCAATAAACATCCCCAGAATAAAGACGATTGCCATCATGACCCAGAAGGTGCCCCATCGGCCCAATCCCAGTCCCATGACGAAATCCGTCACCACATCCCCCCCACCGATGCCGAGAAACACACCGGTGAAACAGGTAGCGCCGCAGAGTATCATGATGACCATGGTATTCGTCTTGGCCGTCTGGATCACGGCCTTGTAAAACCCTCGCCAGGTAAATTTCCCGTAGGCAAGCACCATGACGAAAGAGAGAAAGGCTCCTACCCCTGAAGCCTCCGTTGGCGTTGCAATGCCAAAGAAAATGGAACCCAGAACGCCCAGTATGAGAATCATGGGCGGAACCAGAGATTTCAGAACCA
>CAYTUH010000286.1:0-4163 GCA_964441165.1 uncultured Syntrophaceae bacterium | reverse complement strand
GGACCGATTATCAGTGTGCGGTGGGTTTTGCCGAAGCGTTCCTTCAATGCCCTGTTGACCTCGGGGGCGCTTTTCCCCCAGTATTCCCCCGCATCGAGGATTTCAATCCTGCCGTCCTCGATCAGGAGCAGGGAGGGTTGTGCTGCCTTTCCCGTGATGACGATGCCGTCGTACCCGGCATATCTCAACTCCGGGGCCAGATAGCCGCCGCATGATGAATCCCCCCAGCCGCCGGTCAGGGGCGAGCGCCCCGATGTGCTGTGCCTGCTTGCGCCGGAGAGCTTCAGCCCTGCAAAGTGACCGTTCATGAAGATGAGCATGGCTTCAGGTGAGAGAGGATCAGCATCGAAATCCCCCCGTTCCCAGAAGAGTTTGGCCGCGAGGCCGCTCCCGCCGATATATTTCCTGTAATATGTCTCCGGCAGTTCCTCTATTCCCACGCTGCCTGCCGTCAAGTCGACATTTATTACTTTTCCCGTATTGGCTTTCATAGGCTACCTCGCAGGTGCGTTATTTTATGATGATGTCGTCCCTTCCCATATCCTTCAAAAGGCTTACATAGAGTTCGGCCACTTTTTTCAGTTTCGGCGCAAGCTTCAGAAGCCCCGTTGCGGAGCCCTTGACCTTGATCTTTTTCCGGGTAATGGCCATGACGGGGTTCAGTTTGTTGGACCAGGACCGATGGGCGTCATCGGCACTGAGGCTCATGGTCAGGTCCGGTGCATCGGCCGGTTTGCCCGGGCCCGTTTTCAGTTCGCCGCCGCGGCAGTCGACCCAGAATGAGCAGTTGGGCCCGTCCTGGGTATAATCGTACCATATGAGCTGATTGACTTTCCGCAGCCCTCCCGAAAGATCCGGATCCTCAAATCCCTTTTCGAATAATTTTACGAATGCCTCGATCGGTTCTTTTTCGTCTTTCCAGAATTCCATTGCTGCCTCCTTTTTTGTGGTATTAAAATGCTTTCTTATAGAGATTGAGGATGTCCTCTTCCTCAAGATAGCGCGGATTGTAGCTTATCTGTGAATCCCCCGCCGCGAGTTCGGAAAGCGCCCGTAACGACTCCTCGTCCCCGGGAATGTTAAGATCCGTCAAGGTGTCGGTGAGGCCGACTTCCACTTTCAGGTCTTTCACGGCCTGCACGGCGGCCATTCCCGCTTCTACCGGGTCCATGCCGTTCACCTCGAGTCCCATGGCGTCGGCGATCATGAGGAACCGGAGAGGTACCTCTTCGACATTGAATTCCATTACGGTGGGCAGCATGATGCCGTTGCCGAGTCCGTGAGGAACACCGTATTTCCCTCCCAGTGCATGGGCCGTCGCATGGACGCCTCCGGTCATGGTATTGCCGAAGCATAGGCCTGCCAGCGCGCTCGCCATGAGCATGTGACCCCTGGCTTCGATATTACCGGGTTCCTTGACGGCTATGGGGAGGTATTTGAAAATGAGTCGTATGGCATGCAGCCCCATGGCATCGGCAATCGGTTCGGCGGCGGTGGATGTAATGCCCTCGACTGCGTGAGTCAGAGCATCCATTCCCGTGAAGGCCGTGATCTTGGGCGGCAGCGACACCATCAACTCCGGATCGAGCATGGCAATATCGGCGTTATAGGGATGGGAAATGGCCAGTTTCGTCTCGTTTTCAACATCGAGTGCAACGATGGCATTGGTCACTTCGCTACCCGTTCCCGCCGTTGTGGGAAAGGCAATATGCGGCGGCAGGGGCTTGGCTCCCTCCCAGAGGGCTGCCGCTTCCGCAAGGGGCTGGAAATCATCGACTTTTCTGCCGATCATTATATTGACGGCCTTGGCTGTATCCATTACACTGCCGCCGCCGACGGCGATCAGGCAGTCGGCACCCTTTTCCCGGTAAAATGCCGCTCCCCTGTTGATGATGTCAATTCGAGCGTCCTGGACGATGTCGTCGAAGATTCCCACGAGTTCAAGGTCGGAATCTCTCACGGCCTCGGCCACCATCTCGGCGACGCCGGCGTTTACGAGACCCTTGTCGGTGTAAATGACTGCCTTGGTCCCGCCCAATTCTCCCATCTCATATCCCACCTCGGATCGAACACCCGGTGCGTACATGATGCGCGGTCGATTAAACCAGGAGAAAAACGGATCAAATGCGATGTCCGGATACTTCATAATACCTCCCTCTATGAATGTTTGTGTGGAAATAATTGACAAGCCTGTCAAATCTATATGAATCTGGAGAAAAGTCAAGAAAGATTTAATTCAGGGATAACTTTTATGAGACTGCGGTACGGGTGGAAAGGGCTGAAAGGGGTGCCTGTCCGGTGGAAACCTTCCGTTGCATGGCGGACGTTAAGGCGTTTTTCCCTACTCCTTTGAAATCCTGCACCGTACCGGTCCTTCGTCGGTGAGACAGCGTGAACAGGTGCGGCATTGCGAGGGTGATCGATTTCCCGTCATCCACCGGCGCGGCAAATCGGGTTCGATAATGAGCGGCCGACACAGGGCTACGGCATCAATCCCCCGGTCTACGATCGATTCAGCGGTCTCCATGGTGAGTATTCCTCCGACAACAATAAGGGGGAGTGAAGGGAGTCTCGATTTTATATACAGGGCGTCATCCAGGTTATAGGCCTCGTTTTTCCCGGCGACTATTCCTTTTCTTACGATGCTGTCGCTGGTCGTGTAGCCTTTACTTATTTCGACGCAGTCGAGGCCGGCAGGTATGAGCTCGCTGAGAATCCATGAGAGATCCTCTTTCTGATTGCCTCCTTCGTGGTCATCCGTACCGATTTTGATGGCAATAATGAAATCTTTCGTGGCGACGGCGCGAATGCCCGAAACGATCCGTTTCAGAACCGATGTGCCGCCTTTTCTCCCGCCGTACTTATCCCCGCGGACATTGGAAAGAGGAGAGATCAGTTCCGACAGAAAATAGCCGTGGGCGGCGTGGATTTGCACGCCGTCGAATCCCGCATCTTCTGCCCTCAGTGCCGATGAAATAAAGTCGCTGATTGCTTTTTCAATATCCTCGGGTGACATAATCTCGAATCCTTCCGAAGAAGCCCCGGGGGAGACGGCCATCCCCACCGGAATCGATCGTCTGCCGCCGTGCGAGATTTGCAGCAGAATCCGGGTATCGCCTGCCCGTACGGTTCTGATCAGGGACCTCATGGAATCGATGAGTGAATCATGGTGACATCCTATCTGTCCTTCATGGATCCTGCTTTCCCAGGATATGCATGCATGTCCTGTAATGTCGAGTCCCACACCACCATCGGTAAGTTTCCCGTGGATATTAATAAGCGTATCGGTGATGTTTCCATTGGCGTCAGCGCATCGCATATTGGTTGCTGAGCGGATAAGCCGGTTCTTTATCGATAGCGGTCCGATGTGCCAGGTGGTGAAGATACTGCTTTCCATAGATGCCTCTATTATGTTGGTAAGGGGAATAGTTTGACGAGCTCACAGTGAATGCCTGAGCCCTCGAGAAGGGATTACTTCGCCGACAAAATCCATCCTGCTGTTACTGCCTCCGCTGCACTGTAGGGGTCCGTTTCCCTTTGTGCGATAGCGTGAAGTATCTTCTCAAATTCTCCGCTGGATTTCAAATACTTTAAAACGTCTCGTGTGATGTTCGATTTCAGGGTTTCCAGGAACTCAAACTCCGCCCTCTGTCGTGCCTGTTTTGTGCGCATATCCTCTTCTTCCAGGGCTTTCCTGTGCTCCTCAATTCCCGCGATCAAATCCGATATTCCCAGTCCCTTGATGGATTCGGTGCGGTATATGGGTGGCGTCCAAGGCCGTTCATGTGTTCCCGCCATTTCGAGCATGACCTGTAATTCCTGTTCCAGCCTGTCGGTTCCCTCCCGTTCGCATTTATTGATGACGAAGATATCGGCGATTTCGAGGATGCCGGCCTTGACGGCCTGTATCGTGTCACCTTGCCCCGGCACAAGGGCCACAATCGATGTGTCCGCCATGTTCACGATGTCGACTTCGTCCTGTCCCACGCCGACGGTTTCAATGATGATGATGTCCTTTCCCATGGCATCCATGATCTTGGCGACGTGGTGAGTGGAACGGGAAACACCTCCCAAATATCCCCGTGTCGCCAGGCTTCTGATAAAGACCTCTTTGTCGATGGTGTGTTGCTGCATTCTGATTCTG
The DNA here is from genome assembly GCA_964441165.1 of uncultured Syntrophaceae bacterium. GTDB lineage: Bacteria > Desulfobacterota > Syntrophia > Syntrophales > UBA2210 > CAYTUH01. The sequence goes on along the minus strand of CAYTUH010000286.1, from coordinate 19 downwards.
TCGCCCAGGATGGCGCCCC
>CAYTUH010000285.1:0-4172 GCA_964441165.1 uncultured Syntrophaceae bacterium | reverse complement strand
ATACATCACGAAGAACCACCATGTTCTCAACGGGCTGACAGTGGAGAATATCGGCTGGGCCTTCAGGACATCCTTCACGGGGAACTGGCACCCCCTGACGTGGATTTCTCACATGATTGATGTGGAGCTCTTCGACATGAAGGCGGGGATGCACCACCTGACCAGTCTCTGCTTTCACATACTCAATACGCTCCTCTTCTTTATCATATTCAGGAGGATGACCGGTGCCTTCTGGAAGAGCGCCCTTGTGGCTGCCCTCTTCGCCCTCCACCCCCTTCATGTAGAGTCGGTGGCCTGGGTGGCCGAGCGGAAGGATGTGCTGAGCACCTTCTTCTGGATGCTTGCCCTGTTGAGTTACACCTGGTATGTCGCACGTCCCGGCCCGGGACGGTATGTCGCCGTCTTTTTCTTCTTCGTCCTGGGTCTTCTTTCGAAACCGATGGTGGTCACCTTCCCCTTCGTACTGCTCCTCCTCGACTGGTGGCCCCTGAAGCGGACACGCTTCTCGTTGAGAGAGCCGTTACCTGTGAAGGGAAATGAAGGTGAAGGAAGGAGAGCGTCGATCCTCTTTCTAATCGTGGAGAAGATTCCTCTCTTCCTCTGTGCCGCCCTCTTTTCGGTGGTCACCTACCTTGTGCAGCAACAGGCCGGGTCGGTGCGGCCCTTCGACCAGGTCCCCCTGGCCGACCGGGTGGCCAATGCATTTGTGTCCTATGCGGCATACATTGGCAAGATGTTCCGGCCCGTGGATCTTGCCGTCTTCTATCCCTATCCCCGGGGATTCGAGTCCTGGGTCCTGTGGGGTTCGGTACTCATCCTCCTGGTGGTCTCCCTTCTGGTACTCTTTTTCGCACGGAGGAGGCCCTGGTATGCCCTGGGCTGGTTCTGGTACCTGGGGACGCTCGTTCCGGTCATCGGGCTGGTCCAGGTGGGAGGACAGGCGATGGCGGACCGTTACACCTACATTCCGCTGGCGGGTCTCTTCATCATGCTTGCCTGGGGACTCGAGGAACTGTCGGAGAAGCTGAGGCTGCGCACCTCAGTGAAGGCGGCCGTTCTCCTTTCACTGCTCCTGGCCATTGCCGTCCTCTCCTGGGTGCAGGTGGGATACTGGAAAAATAACTTCAACCTTTTTACCCATGCAGTCGAAGTTACCAGGGATAATGATGTCGCCTTTTACAACCTGGGGAACGTGATGGTCATGCAGGGAAATCCCGCTGGAGCCATTCAATATTATTCAGAATCATTGCGGATAAAACCCGGGGATGTGTCTACCCTGAACAATCTGGGTGTATCCCTCAGTGAGACGGGACAGCTGAAACGAGCCGTTGCACACTTCAGAAAAGCCCTGAAGCTGAGTCCCGGTGATCCCCAGATCTATCGAAATCTTGCCGATGCTCTAACGGCCCAGGGTGTGCTCGACGATGCCAGCTATAATTACGGAAACGCATCGGTCTGTGAGGGAGGTCTTCACGACGCTGCGGCATATTATGAAAAAGCGCTGAATCTGAATCCCATGCATGCAGAGGCACACAACAATTTAGGGTATGTACTGGTGCGGCAGGGGAGGTTCGGAGACGCCATAAGGCATTTCAAGGAAGCGGTCCGCCTGAAGCCCGCGTACCGTGACGCGCTGAACAATTTGAAAGGCGCCTTGAGCGCTCATACTGATGGACCCTGATCGTATTTTTCCATGCAGCATTTCTCTGTTTCCTGTATAACTCCGGTAATCAATCACATTAAATATCATGCCGAACTCGATCCGGCATCCGGTCTGATCGCGGATTTCCGCCTTCGGGGAATGAGGGCTTTGATCTATATCGTTGCCGGAATAACGGGAACGAGCATGATGAATACCGCACTATGGTTTTTTGTAAGGATGGTGATGACACGAGGAGAAGGGGGGGAGAATTGCTTTCATTTCAATGAGAAGACGGATATCCTTGAAAATATCGATACATTACGATATCAGAGAAGGTAATTGTTTTTCACGGATGGCAAAAGTGTGAGCGGACGGCATGTAAACGACGGAACCTGTGACAGGGTTGAAATCCGGAACGTAATGTAACCATAGGTCTGTAGAAGCCTCCATGATTGATCGGGAAGAAAGTGCTGTGGTCAGCCGTGTTCTTGAAGGGGAACGTGACGCCTTCGCGTTCTTCGTCGACAGGTACAAGGGTCCCATCTTCAACCTTGCCTACCGATTGACCGGCAGCCGTGAAGATGCCCATGACCTTGCCCAGGAAACCTTCCTCCGTGCCTATGGCAATCTCGGTCGATTCGACAGGAAGAAAAAATTCTTTACCTGGCTCTATACGATTGCTCTCAACCTGATCAGGAACCACAGGAAAAGGAATTCGCGCCTGCCCCGTAACGGTTTCGACGGTAAAACCGGTTGTGCAGCGGTTCCGGAAATACAGAACAACGATTCGGAACAGAAGATGATCGATGCCGAAAGTGTGCGGATGGTGGAGCGTGCCATGGAGCGGATACCCCACGATTTCAGGGAGGCCCTTCTCCTGCGATTTCATCAGGAACTCTCCTTCGAAGATATTGCCGCTGTCCTCGAAATATCCCAAAGCGGGGCGAAAATGAGGGTCTATCGGGGGGTGGAACTGTTGCGGAGACTGATTGATGACGAATAAGAAAATGCATGGTTCACAATCTTTTCTGTGACTTTTTCCTGCCAGGCCTGTATATGGAATAGAACGATGATCCAAATACCCGTTTACGGAACAGTATATGAAAAGAGCCTCTGATGATATCATACAGATAATCACCCGCCTTTCCCGTGTTGAACCGCCTCAGGGATTTACCCGGGACATCATGGAAAGGATCAATGCGGACGCCATACCGGTTGCGAGCGGAATGAGAGTGTCCTGGTATCGGACGATATATGCGGAACTGGTCCGGCCGGGAGGCATTTTCGATATCGGATCACACAGGGAATGCTCCCTCTGTTTTTTCATGACGGGGATCTTTTATTTCATCACGGGAATCATTCTCTTCATGGGGTTCCGCACGGGGGTGCCCGGTGAGCCGGCGGTCGCCTGGATGGCTCGTCAGCCGGAATTTCTGCTGATCAGCGCGAGTCTGCTGATCCTTTTCGGATTGATCATGTTGATGGAGGGGAAGCTGCCCGTGGCGATTGCAAAAAAGGGAGTCTTTCTCTTTATCGGGTTTGCAGTGTTCAATGCCGTCATGACACGAGAGGTCTTGTGGTGGCATACGTTGCCCACCATCCTTGTCTTCATCATAACCTTTATCAGTATTATCATGGGGATCATGTTTGCGGTGGCCCTCGACAAATACCAGCGGTGCATGGATCTGGGATAAGTGAGAGCGAATGGAAATTGCTGCGGTCAGGCAGAGGGGCTTTACCCTTATTGAAGTCATATCGGTCCTCATCATTCTGGGAATTATCGGGCTCATTATCGTGTCCCGCATATCCTCAACGGAGGCCTACCTGGTGAAATCCCAGACCGATATCGTGAAAGCACACATCCGTTTCGCTCAAGCGCGGGCGATGCACACGAATTCCGACTGGGGGATAAAATTCAGCGGTACGCGGTCGCAGAGCGGGAAAACCTACAGCAACTACTGGCTCTTTGACGGTGATGCCCCCGATACGCCGGTCCGGTTCCCTGTCGGCGGCGATGGCGAGTACGTGGTCGTTTTCGATGATGACTCCATCGGCGTCTGGCCGCTCTCGATCGGCGCCGAGGTAGTCGTGGAATTCGATCAGTGGGGGAGTCCCGGCACGAGTGATATTACCGTTTCCCTCACGAACGGGAGTGACATTACCGTTACAAAAAACACGGGGTATATGGACTGAACGTGAACGCGACAGGAAAGGTAGGGCTCATGCAAAATCGGATCTCCTGCAGTCTGAATGGGCAGAAGGGAAGTCTCCTCATCGGCCTCATCATTACGATGGTCATTTTTGCCATCCTCAGCGCCGACACGGTGACCCTCTTCGCCTCGTCATCGACCAGCAAGGTGTCATCCAGCCTTGCCATGAAGGCGCAATATTACGCCGAAGCGGGGGGGAGGTACTTCATACCGCGAATCATGAGTTTTTCAAACGGTACCCACCGATTCAAATTCAGCAACGGATCGACCTTCTTTATCATCGACAAGATATCGAACTCGCGATTCACTTCAACGGGTAT
>CAYTUH010000284.1:857-4187 GCA_964441165.1 uncultured Syntrophaceae bacterium | reverse complement strand
AAGAGATAAAAACTTGCTTGAAAAAATTGTGAATTTATCAAACATTGACAACAAAGATGTTATTGAAATAGGGCCGGGACAAGGTGCACTCACACAATTTTTAGTCAAACGAGCTAAGCATCTTTTCGCATACGAAATTGACAAGTCGCTTTCTTTTTATTTAGATCAATATGACACATTGGATCACGTTGAGATTAAATATGAAGATTTTTTAGAAACGAAGTTACCCGAATGAGAAATTCATGTCGTCGCCAACGTGCCATATTACATTACAACACCCATTCTATTTAAATTACTAGAAACAAACAGTGTTAAAACAGCATCTTTGATGATTCAAAAAGAAGTGTGTGATAGATTACTAGCACAACCAAATCAAAAAGCATATAATGCCATTTCTATTATCGTGCAATATTATGCCAAAGCATATCGCATGATGAATGTTAATCGGAAACTATTTTTTCCTATACCAAATGTGGATAGTGCAGTTTTGCGTATTGAAAAATATGACGTAAGAGCTCAAACCGGCAGGCTCCGTTATTTCGAGGAAATATGAACGCGAAGCCGATGATTATTCCCTCGAGCTCATGGGAACGGCCCAACCGCTCATGGAGGCGCTGAAACGGCTGGCCAGGGACAATCTCTCAAATCTTCATCCCCATCCGCTATATGCCTGGTTTTATTATTCACATCCACCGCTGTCGGCACGAATCAGGCGCCTGCGATCTCTGGGCGGAAAATAAGCTGTTGATTTCATCAGGGGGAATGGTATAGATTGTAACCTGTAAATACGGGAGGTTAAGTCATGCCCATCTACGAATTCTACTGCAGAAAATGCAACACGATTTATAACTTCTTCTCAAAATCGGTCAATACGGAAAGAATTCCCCGCTGTCCGCGCTGCAAAAGGGTAAAACTGAAGCGGCAGATGTCCCTCTTTGCCGCCATAACCGGTGAAAGGAACGATTCCGACGAGGATATGCCTCACCTCGACGAGAGCAGAATGGAAAAGGCGATGGCAATGCTGGCAAAGGATGCCGACAATATCAGTGAAGATGACCCCCGGCAGGCCGCCGCCATGGTACGAAAACTCTCGGAAGCCGCCGGTCTCGACTTGAGTTCCGCCATGGAAGAAGCCCTCCACCGCCTGGAGAAGGGTGAAGACCCTGAAAAGATAGAGGAAGAGCTGGGGGATGTTTTCGAAAACGAAGATCCTTTCATCCTCCGAAGCGCGGCGAAGAAACGCGAGAAGCACCTTCCGCCGCGCATCGACGAAACACTCTACGATCTTTAGCATGACGCATGCGCATCGATAGCGGGCATCGCGGCCGGGAGCTGAAAGTCACTCCCCGGCAATCGATATGACGAAAGGAGAAGCTCCGTGAAAGAAGGCGCTACCGTAATATTCTCCGATACGCACCGGGGAATCGATACTGCGGTCCGGGAAATATGCGAGTACGTCGGGGGAGGCTCGGCGCTGCTCAAATCGAGCGGTGATGTCTATCTCAAGGTCAATGCGGTGGATCTCAAGAAATTCAGTTTCACCGATCCCGCCGTCATCAAGGCGGTCATTCTTTACTTCAAACAGCGCGGCGCTCGCCGTATCTACGTCATCGAAAACTGCACCCAGAGCAATTTCACCCGTCTCGTATTCCTGGGAACCGGCATAGACCGGGTATGCCGGGAAACCGGTGCAATTCCCGTCTACCTTGATGAAACCGATGCGGTCCCGATTTTTCTGGAAGGCCTGCAGACGTTCAACGACATTTCCGCCTTCGCCTATGAACGGCTTATCGAAGGGCGCGGCAAGAATCTCTATATTTCACTCCCGAAGCTGAAGACCCATTCCATGTCCCAGGTCACCCTTTCCATAAAAAACCAGTTCGGTTTGATCCATCAGGCAAGCCGCATCAGTGATCACAATTTCAGATTGCACCAGAAATTCGCCGACATCTACCAGGTGCTGCGGCCTGATTTTGTCGTCATTGACGGACTCATCGCGACAAATCACGGGCACTACATTGCCGAGCGCAACAGAGATGAGTGTCTGGTCCCCATGGATTGCCTCATCGGCGGGTGCGATCCCCTGGCCGTCGACGTTGCCGCCGCCGCCTTTCTCGGATTCGGTATCGGCGACGTGGAACACCTGAGGCTGTCGGCGGAAAAAGGTCTCGGCGAAGGCCGCATCGACAGGATCACCATCGTCAACAGAGACATTTTCGAAAAACGTGCCCGGACTCTCACCTGTGAACTCCTTGACCGTTTCCCTCCCGATCTCACCATACTGCGGGGCCGTGAGCGCTGCTGCAAGGAAGGATGCAGGAGAAACACGGAGACGGTCGCCGAAATCTTTTACTGCGATTACAACGGCCGGGGCGGCTTTACGATTCTCATGGGGAAAGGCATCGATCCCGATGAAGTAAGAAAAATACGAGGGCCCGTTCATATTGCCGGCAGCTGCGCCATTCAGGATTACGGGCTTGAGATGCTACGGCGGTTCGGCAGAAAAGAGGTCACCATGAGCACCGGGTGCAACAACCTCGCCGAAACCGTCCACGCACTCTGCCGACACATGAAGGTGACACCGCTGAAATTGGCCCAGGTGAATCCGGTTCGTTCACTCTCGGCGCTTGTCACGGCACGCATGAAGAAAACACGGGCTATTATTCCGCCCCTCTTTTAGGGGTCCCGGCCGTCCCGAAGGGAAGACCCCCGCAGGACATCGTAATCTTTCGTTACCACGAGGTGGGCTTTTGTTTTCAGGCCTCGGATAATCCGATGCTCCGTTTCCAGAACCTTCAGGATAAAATCGAAATCCTGATCGGGATCGCGACTCAGGTTTCGCTCCTGTACCTGCTGAATGCGTCCATGATAATCCGATTCCAGGAAGACTTTTACCGTCACATTTTTCAGAAGGAAACTGTAGGTAAGATCGATGAATATAATGTCAATCCCCGAAAGATCGACGGGGACGTCCTCATACCGTCTTGAATCGAGGCGGCGGCAGTCGGAAGGAACATGTATTTCACCGACGCGGCGCTTCGCCGCCCGCGCCAGGATCGCATCGAGCCGCCTGAGATCGACCTCCTGCGGCCCCAGATACCGGTCAAGTTTCCCCTCTTCGCAGGCCCTGAGCCGGGCCCTGTGGTTTTCAGAGGGTGTCCGTCTGAAAAAGGCGTCACCGGACAGGGTGATGCCCCGCAAGGCATGACGCCTCACCAGGAAACGGAGGTATTCGGCAATTTCCGTCTTGCCGGCCCCCGACTCTCCCCCAAGGGCGACGATGACGCGTTCCTTTCTGCCCCGTGAAGCTTTGACTGCATCCACAAGCCA
>CAYTUH010000284.1:0-834 GCA_964441165.1 uncultured Syntrophaceae bacterium | reverse complement strand
GACCGGTGGTACGCCCTACCCTCTCTCTTTGCAAGGGATCTACTCTTTGCCAATCCCTGCGGAGCCTCCCCCCGGCAGAGGAGATCAATCGACTCGCCCAGCCGCCGGGCGATCCCCTTCCAGCTGAAGGTGCTCCGGCACAGGCGGTGTCCCCGAAGTGCGATCTTCCGCCGCTCCGATTCATTCCCGATCAGAAACAGAAGTTTCCCCGCTGCTTCCTGCGGATTATCGGGATCGACAATCAGGGCATGCCGTTTATCGGTCAACCACTCCGTGATTCCCGCCGCCTTCGAAATGATCACCGGCGCCGACGCCGCCATCGCCTCGGCCACTCCCATACCAAAGGGTTCCATCTTCTGCATTCCCAGGTAACATAATGAATGGTGGGCGAGTATTGCCAGTGTTCGCCACTCCTGGCTTGGAAGTCTCAGGACATCGGCCCGGGAAATCCCGTATCTGTTCATCATGTCGCGCACACCATCTTCCACGGCCGATTCTTCAGCCAGCGGATTGTCAGGGGAACCTCCCACGAGAACGAGCCTGACACCCCGCAGCAGCTGCGGATCCTTGCGCAACGCCTCTCCAAAGACCGCCACCACTCCCGGAACATTCTTTGCTTCGGAGAACCTGCCGAAGTAGAGGGCATACCTGCCGGCAATCAACCCGTACCGGTGAAGAATTTCACTACCATCGGCCTCGCCGGCCCGGAAGAATGCATCGCCCGCTCCGGCGGGCATTATGAAATGCGGGTAATTCTTTCCGTAATACCCTTTCAAGGCGGTGGGCTCCGCCGGCGTATTGGCGATTTCCAGGTTCGTTCCCGCCAGGGCCGAC
>CAYTUH010000283.1:0-4199 GCA_964441165.1 uncultured Syntrophaceae bacterium | reverse complement strand
GACCTGCTCCATCCGTCGCGCCGCCTCATCGGCCATCGCCTGGAAAACAGCCGTCTCGAAACCCTCGAGCGGGAGATCCTCGGTCTCAGGCGACAGGGCGATATCCCGGGGAGTGAAATTCCCCAGCGCTACTTCGACTGGCTCCGGAGGCGGGACGGCCGCCTCATGGAGGACATCTTCGAACACAACCGCCTCGACGTCGTCTCCATGGCGACGCTGACGGTGCATCTGGCCGAACTTCTGGGCAATGAACCGGATATGGAAAAAGCCGCCCATGAAGACCTGCTGGCGGCGGCGCGACTCTTCGCCCATCGGGGCGAGGAAGGCCGGACCCGCGGGCTCCTCCTATCTTTGATGAATTCTGAAAGTCCTGCCGTAGCACTGGAATCGTGCCGGATACTTTCCCTCATGTACAAGCGGACGGACCAGTGGCGCGAAGCCGTGAAAATATGGGAAACCATGTATGCCCGCGATGCCTGCGACCCCTTTGCCGTGGAGGAGCTTGCCAAGTGGTATGAGCACCGGGAGCGGAATTTCGGGCAGGCCTTTGCACTGGTGAATCATATCCTCGAAAAAGGACATGCCCTGTCGACGATGGACCGGGATGCCTTCCGCTACCGCCTCGACCGCCTGAAACGGAGGAGGGAGGGGGAATAGCGGTCAGCTTTCAGCCGTCAGCGGTCAGCGAAAAAAAACCTAAAACGGATTGCCACGACCGCCGAGGGCGGTCTCGCAATGACAAACAAAACAGTTTCGAGTTCAAAATTTCAAGTTACCTTCCCCTTCGGGAAAGCTTTACTCAGGTACTTTGCTGCTCTGCAACTTTGTCACTTTCTTAAATCCTTCAATTCCTGATCCATTAATCCTGAATGTAGCTGCCTGATTCATCAGGCCTTTGCGCTGATAAGCGCAAGAATCATGAGGTAAGAAAATGAAAGCGCCGATAAATCGGCAGGCTACATACAAGCGATCAGCAAAAAGAACAAAAACCATTCAGGCCTTCGCATAACGACAAAGATGTCATTCCGGAATCCGCGTCGGCGGATATCCGGAATCCACTATCTGGATTCCCGTATTTCAGGGGATGACTGCTTTCACTTTATGCCCCTGTGCCTCGGCACTTTGCTTTTCATCTTCAATCCTTCAATCCATAATCCCACAATCCTGACCTCATCCCGCGCGCATTTTTTCGATGAGCTCTTCCAGGGAGAGCCCGGGGAAGGTGAGGGGATACTGGATGTAGCGTTTCTCCGGATCGAGTCCCTCGTCGCGGTAGATCTGCCGGGCCTGTTCAAAGACGTCCTCCATGACGTTGTTCGCAAGAGAATTGCCCTGGGAATCGATACCCACGACCAGGGGGCCGAAGTCCTTCATATCGAAAATCCAGATTGCCTCGGGATAGCCCAGATCGAGCCATTCCACATCATTTCCCGTGATCATCTGCTTGTAATTTACTGCACACCCGCCCACAGACTTCAGGAAGACACCCTTTCCGCGGAGTGCCTTCACCACCTTTGCATTCATGGTCCCCTTGCCTACGAGGAGATTGAAAACCCCCTGCTCGAGCAGGAAGGCGGCATCGTCGCTGAACCGTGAACTCGTCGTCGGACCGGCGGCATTGATGCACCAGCCTTCGTCGGTCCGGGAAATGACGGGTCCGCAATGGAAAATGGTGCCGTTCTCCCGGATTATCGCGGGAATGGTTTCTCTCTGTCCGGCCTGAACGAGTTCGACCATGCGGAGGTGCGCCCCGTCGCGGGCCGTGCACAGGGTGCCGCTCAGATAGACCACATCACCCAGTCTCAGCTTCAGCAGATCGTCAAGGTCGACGGGGATGTTGAATCTGTAGACCTTGCCGCTGGCGATACTCTGGGAGAGTTCCTTCGAGATAGCCTCTCTCAGTGCCGGCACTTCGGACTTTTCCAGATGCGGAGTGATATAGCGGACGCCCTCTTCCGTGACGAGCGCTTCCGAGGCACGTGATGCCCAGCACTGATGGCAGATTGCCACCGATGAGACCCCCGTGTGGGCGCCGCGTCGTTCAAGGTAGACGCCGAGCGTGGTGGTGTCGCCGCCCCCACCCATGGGACCCAGTCCCAGCCGGTTTACGGAACGGTATATCCTCTCTTCCAGCCGGTGGATGAAATCATCGTCTCCCGGAGCGACCGATTTTTCGCTCAGTTCCCGGAAGAGGGCATTCTTGGCATTGAGGGCCGCCTCCGATGCATAGCCGCCCACGCCGATACCCAGAAATCCCGGGATGCAGTTTTCTCCCTTCGAGAGGATGACGCTGTTGAGGACGTAGGCCAGGACGGCGTCCTCCATGCTCTCAGCGCTGGTAAATACCCAGTCGGACAATGATTTGATTTCGCCGCCGAAACCCTTGAGTTCGGCCCGTATCCGCAGTGGCCCGGGTTGCGGATCATAGTGTAAATAGACGGTGGGGACTCCCCAGCCTGTGTTGGTACCGGGGTTTTCGTAGGTAAAGGGGTCGATGACGTTCTTGCGCATCGGTACCCTCTCGGTTGCTTCGATGGACGCCTCCGTCAGCGCCTTGTGGATGTCGCCCTCGAGCGAAATGTCCGGGTTCAGAAAGATATGAAAGAGCGGCATCCCTGTATCCTGGCAGAGCGCCGCCGGCTCATCGGCGGCACAGATGATGTTTTCCAGGATCGACGCCATGACGCTCTTGGCGCCGGCATTGGTTTCCCTTCGGAAATGGTCGATCATTGTATCGAGATAATTTTTCGGGTATTGCGTTGCTGTCTTGGCAAGCAGGTTGTACGCCACGTCCCGCAGAATTTTTTCCGAAATGACTTTCATGATTTCCTCCCGTCATTTTGTACCGGTTCTGTATCGTGTTGAACCTGTTCACGCGGAATAAAGTAGTTGCAACGCAGAGCTTTCCGGATTTTTCCCTGATCGATGGGAATTATGGATAAAGGTACGAGAAAATCGTGAAGCGTCGGCGCCCTTCCGCGGCAGGCCTTCATATCACTGTCTCATCGACGAAAAGGCACGCGCCGAACACTACTGTGATGGTGTTACCTTCCTCTCGTCGTTCAAACATTTATAAGAACGTTCTATTTGCGAAAATACTATAGAAAAAAGGATTTGCGAGTCAATGGAATAATTCCGGTACAACCTCCTATCGGTGAAAGAGAAGTCAGGTGTCGGAATAAACTGAAAGATTTGTTTTGTTAGAAGGCTTGGGAAAGATGTGGGCATGTCATTCCGGAATCCGCGATAGCGGATATCCGGAATCCAGATATTGCTTTCTTGTTTGTTTTAAAATCGCCGATCCACTGTGCTGCTTAGGTACTCAGGAACTTTGGTACTTTGGCACTTTTTTATCCATTGACAAACACTTTCAAAAGTGCTTTTTATCAGAGCGTTACAAGGGGGCAAATCCAAGTTTCATTTTTACATGGCGGATTGCGTGAGCATTGAATTCGTTCACTTCACGGGGCAGGGGGGCTCATGAAGGGGTCGAAAGGGCCGTTACCACATGTTTCTAAAAGTGAAATATACGAGACCGCATCAGTATCGAGGGATGGCAAACAGTTTCGGCGTGATGATTTCAAAAAGCCCAAACTCCTTGACCAATTGCGGGAATCGTTGCGTTCTCGTCACTACAGCAAGCGTACCGAACAGACATACTGTTACTGGGTAAAGAAGTTTATCTTCTTCAACAATATTCGACATCCCGATAAGATGGGAGAACAGGAAATCAATGCATTTCTGACGCACCTGGCGGTGAAGGAAAAAGTGAGTGCCTCAACACAGAACCAGGCCTTGAGTGCGCTTCTTTTCCTCTATCGTCATGTTGTCGGGCGGGAGGTGGGTGATCTTGGTGATGTAATACGCGCGAGAAAACCGGCCCGCCTGCCGGTGGTTATGACGCGTGATGAGGTCAAGGGCGTTTTAGAGAACCTCACGGGAGATAAATGGTTGATCGCGTGTATTATGTACGGCGGTGGCCTTCGGTTGATGGAGTGTCTCCGGCTCAGAGTGCAGGATATTGATTTTGAAAAGAATTACATAACGGTACGTGATGGAAAAGGGAGCAAGGATCGCATAACCATGTTGCCAGCTTCGATCCAGGAAAGCCTCGTGGCGCATTTAAAAAGGGTCAAGGCGATACATGATAATGATTTGCAACAGGGGTATGGAAGAGTCTTGCTGCCCGATGCACTGGC
>CAYTUH010000282.1:0-4203 GCA_964441165.1 uncultured Syntrophaceae bacterium | reverse complement strand
GACGCCACGGCGACGGCGAGTTCCTCCTTCCACTCCCGGAGAAACATATAGACCATCAGACTCCAGAACAGCACCGTCACGGTTCGTGCCCATGACACGTACCAGTAGAGTGCGAATTGTCCGTAACCGAACAATTCAAGAAAGAAACCGATACCGGCGAGGGAATAGGATGCACCTATAATGAGAAATTTCACCAGCGGACGCGGCGTCTGCTCATCCCGAAGGGCGGGGGAGAGGACGTAATGAAGAGCCCTGCAGAAGAAGATGCTCCACAGGATGAAGAACACTTCGAAAATCAGGCGCCAGAGGATCAGCAATCCTCCCTGACTCCCCAGCAACCAGGCCAGCATGACATAGGGAATACCAAAGGCACGGACCATGTTGATCAGCACCTTCAGATATGAGGAGAGGGACCGGGGAATTCGCAGGAGGACTTCCTCCTCACCGAAGACCATCACATCATGAGCCCACTGACTGAAAAGCCACAGAAGCAAGGCACTCACCACGGCCCGCGTCAGAGGCGCCGATGAATAGGCAAACTCTGTCCTGGTATAGCCATACACCAGAAGCGTGACGCCGAGAAGAAAGAGGGAGTTCTGAAAAACACGTAATGCCAGATATCGCCATGATCCCTTTTTGAAGTACTGCTTCTCGTCCAGCCTTCTGAGATATCCTCGCAATCGTACAATCAGCACGAGGAAGATCCCGGAGGCAAGAACGACCGCAACGAAGAGGGAAAAATTGGTTTTCCCCGCGGGAAAGACCTGTTCCGTCCAGAATTGCCAAGACAGGAGAAGCATGACGGCATGGGATATCATCTTCATTTCGGTGCGTATTTTTTCCGGCGAGACCTGGCCGGACAGACCGGAATGTTTCTCGAATATAACCTGCTGTTTCCTCTCGGTGATGCGTCGGCTGTATTTTTCGGAAAGGGCGCTGTATTCGCGCTGCATCTCGCCCAGTTTTACCAGCCGGTAGGAATGCCCCTCATACAGTTTTTCAAGAAGTTCCTGCTTTTTTACGAGCACCCCGGCCAGTTCCTTGAACCGTGCGAGGAGTTCCTTCACTTCGGCATCCTTTGATGCTTTCCTCTTTATTTCATCGAGCTGCCTTTCATTGAGGACGTTCTGCTCTTCCGTCTTGATGCGCAGCTGGTCGATATCGTTTTGTTTCTGGCTGACCAGATCCAGACGTTTTTTCAATTCCCCGATGGCAAATTTCAGCGCCAGTTGAATGCGTTCAAGATCATCGACGGGCACGGCGGAAAGGAGAAGCAGGTTATTGTAGGTCGAAACCTGGATGGAAAACATATTGAACTCGTCATCGAGGGCGCTCCTGACTCGCTGCACTTCCCGAAGCTGCTCCTCGAGAACGGCCCGGTTGTTCTTTTCCTCATTCAGTGTTTTCTCGAGCGATACGATGAAATCTTCATACTGGATCAGGTTGTTCGACTCTTCGGGGGCATCTTTCTGCGCCACGGCAGATCCCGTCGAGAAAAGGATCAGGAGCGCGAGCAGGCACAGCAGCATTGAGGCCTTGCCTGTGAGAGTTCTCACGCGATGGATCATAATCATATTCCTGTCGAGATTGAAATTGAAGCTCCTCGCACCACGTTGCGGGGAATCTCCGATTGTTAAGGAAACTATTGTTTTATTATATTCACTCGCTCACCCCGCCGCACGCAGCGGGGAACGTGCTCGCTGTTCAACTCAACACACTGACTCTCTACCACAGCCGGCACAAATTTACACACAATAACGAACGGGGCGGCTCACTACGCCTCTGTGAATGGGATATTTTCCTGCCCTTGCCTAATGCGCCTCGTCCCAGTTCTTTCCGGAATGGATTTCGATTTTCAGGGGAACCTTCAGCGCAATCACGCCTTCCATCTCCCGCTTCACGAGATCCATCACCTCTTCTTTTTCTCCGGTGGGCACCTCGAAGACAAGCTCATCGTGAACCTGCATGATCATCGACGTGGAAGACCCTTTCGCTTTCAGGGAATTGGCGAGGTTGCACATGACAATCTTGATGATATCGGCGGCCGTTCCCTGGATAGGGGTATTCACGGCCGTCCGCTCGGCAAACTGACGAACCGCCGGATTCCTGCTGTTGATCTCGGGGATATAGCGACGCCGGTTGAGGAGTGTGCTGACAAAACCGTCTTTCCGCGCCTTCTCCAGTATCATGTCGATATATGCCCGGACGCCCTCGAATCGGCTGAAATATTCATCGATATATATCTTCGCCATTTTCTGGGTGATACCGAGTTCTTTCGACAGTCCATAGGGACTCATGCCGTAGATGATCCCGAAATTAATCACCTTTGCCTGCCGCCGCATTTCGGCGTTCACCATCGCGGGGAAGACGCCGAAGATGTTGGAGGCCGTGCGCGTATGGATATCCTCGCCTGACTCGAAAGCCTCGATCAGCATCTGATCTTCAGAAAGGTGGGCCAGGATCCGCAGTTCTATCTGTGAATAATCAGCAGACACGATTTCATACCCCTCGGCGGCAATGAAAGCCTGGCGTATTCTCCGCCCCTCGGTCGTGCGGATTGGAATATTCTGGAGGTTCGGATTGCTGCTCGAAAGCCTTCCCGTGGCGGTGACGGTCTGGTTGTAGGAGGTATGGACCCTCCCCGTCTCGGCATTCACCAGGGCCGGAAGGGCATCGACATAGGTGGAACGCAGTTTGGCAAGACTCCGGTAGGCAAGGATTTCGGCGGGCAGTTCGTAGGTGTGCGCCAGGAAGGTGAGGACCTCGACATCGGTGGAATAACCCTCCTTCGTCTTCTTCCCCTTCGGAAGCCCCAGCTTGTCGAAAAGAATCGTCTGGAGCTGTCGCGGTGAATTGATGTTGAATTCTTCACCGGCAAGCTGATAGATTTTCTTCTCCGAAAGGGTCAGCAACTGGCCGAGCAGGTCCGACATCTCCTGCAACAGTTCCAGATCGAGCAGCACGCCTTTCCATTCCATTGCCGCAAGCACCGACAGGAGGGGCATCTCCACGTCGTAAAAGAGGGTATCGAAACCATCCGTCCTGATCATTTCCTGAAGTATCTTCGTAAGCCTGAGTACCGCATCCGTTTTCCGGCAGGAATACTCCGCCGCTTTTTCCACCGGCACCGCACTGAAGGGAATCGCCTTCGCCCCGCTTCCCGTCACATCCTTCAGAGACGGGAGTTCGATATTGAGGTGGTCCCGGGTAATCCCCTCGATACTGAAATCGCGTTTTGATGGATTGATCACATAGGCCGCCACCATGACGTCGCAGCCGGGGTTTTCCACATCGATGTGGTGACGCCACAACGCGATGAATGCGTTTTTCAGGTCATAGCCGTGTTTTTTGATGGTCCGGTCACCAAGCAACGGCGCAAGCCGGGAGAGCACCGTTCCGGTGGAAAGCTGGGAGGGTGCACCTTCATAGTCGTGGGCGAGGGGGATATACCAGACCGCTCCCGGAGCCGTGCAGAGAGAGATACCAATGATCCGCGCCTCCATCGGATCGGGCGAGGAGAGTTCCGTCTGAAAGGAAAATTCCTGCGCTTTGCTGAGGAGTTCAACCAAGTCGGTCAGGTCTTTTTCATCCGTCACGATGCGATAGTCGGTGGGAGCTACCCTTTCTTCAACGTCAAGCCCCTTCAGGAGCGTGCTGAATTCGAATTCTTTGAAGAGCGCGCGCAATTTTTCCTTGTCGGGTGCACTGTGCCGCAGCAGGTCGATGTCGATTTCAAAGGGTGCGTCGATGCGGATCGTCGCCAGTTCCCTGCTCAGTCGCGCCTGATCGGCAAAAGTGTTGAGGCTCTCCTTCAGTTTGGCGCCCCGTACCTTCTCCAGGTTTTCCAGTATCCCCTCAAGTGAACCGAACTCGAGAATCAGTTTCCTGGCGGTCTTTTCACCCACACCGGGGATGCCGGGAATGTTGTCCGAGGTGTCTCCGGCAAGGCCGAGCACCTCGTGCACTTTCTCGGGACCGACGCCGAAACGTTCTCTGACGCCTTCCACATCATAGACTTTCTCCTTCATCGTATCGATCATGATGACGTTGTCCGCCACAAGCTGCATGAGGTCCTTGTCACCGGAGACGATAACCGTCTGAAAACCTTGTCCCCGGTACTTTTCGACCAGCGAACCGATAATATCGTCCGCCTCGAGCCCTTCCTCCTCAATGACGGGCATTGAAAATCCCTTCACCACATCC
>CAYTUH010000281.1:0-4229 GCA_964441165.1 uncultured Syntrophaceae bacterium | reverse complement strand
ACCTCCACGGGATAGACGTTGAACCCTCCCTGGATATACATCTCCTTTTTTCGTCCATTCAGGGTGATGTAGCCCTCTCCATCGATCGAGGCCATATCGCCGGTGTGGAGCCAGCCATCCCGGTCGATGGCGTCGGCCGTTTCTTCGGGCATCCGGAAGTAGCCTCCGATAATGGAGTCGCCCCTGATGCAGAGCTCCCCGATCTCCCCCGTCGGCAGCGCCCCGCCCTGCAGGTCGATCACCTTTGCCTGAAAATCGCCGATGGTCTTCCCGATGCTTGTCACGGTATGCGCGAAGTCACTTTCCTCGGGACTCATGACAACGGCGCCCGAGGCCTCGCTCAACCCGTAGAGATTCATCAGGACGGCATTGGGAAAGGCGTCTTTGAGCGACTGCAGCAACTCGGGCTCGGCGTTTGATCCCCCTGTAATAACGAGCCGCACGCCCCCTCTGTCCCAGTTTCTGAAATTATCATTCATCAGGAGAAGGGTATGAATGGTGGGAACACCGGCAAAGGCAGTCGGTCTGTATTCAATGGCGAGTTGGATCATGTCATCGGGGGTAAACATGTGGACCAGCACACAGCATCCCCTCCCGATCAGCATGGCACAGATGCCGCAGGTAATCCCCCCCACATGGTTGAAGGGCAGGGGCAGGAGGATCAGGTCATCGGGGGTTACCCTGATGTGCGCCGCCTGTGCCCGCGCCGCGGCAAGCTGGCTCCTGTGGGTTAACGCGGCCCCCTTCGGTTTCCCCGTTGTTCCCGATGTGTAGATGATCATCATGAGGTCATCGGGCGCAACGGCTCCCTTGGCCCGCGCCAGGGCGTCCCGGTCGATGTCCGTATGCAGGATTTCTTCAAAGGTGGCGCTCCCGGGAAACCCCTCTTTTCCGATGAAGACAAACCGTGATACCGAGGGTATCCTTTCCCGGAATTCCTCGAAAAACTTCACATAGTCGACGACGAAGAATTCGGGGATCGTTATCAGCATCGTGGCGCCGCTGTGGTTCACCATGTAATCGAGTTCGGAATCGCGGTACCGTATGCTGAGCCCCACCACGACGGCACCGATCTTAGCCGCGGCGAAAAAGGCATACAACCATTCAAGTTGATTGAGACCGATGATGCCGATCCGGTCTCCTTTCCGTACCCCTTGCCTCAGAAATCCCGATGCCACGCGGTCCGATATGTCGTCCATTTTACGGTAGCTTATTTTCTCCCCCTGACAGATGTAGCCGACTTTGTCGGGCATCTCTGACGCCGCTTCTTCAAGTACTTTCCAGACAACTTCTGATTGTGCTCCTTCAGCCATGGGTCTCCTCCTTTACGGTGACACTGCACCGGCTCGATTTCTCTCATGTGGAACCTTATTCGGATACATCGGGAAAGACTGCGACACACTTCTACCCGGGCACTGTAAGGAAGAGTTTCAATGTATGTCAAGGACAAATCAACTCCCTGGACAGGGCGCCCCTTGTATCGCTGCGGGTATCCCTGCCTTCCCGGCCGCTGATTTATCTGTGAATCCGATTGTTTCGCCTACTCTTCGTAAGGTTGCTTCGCTGAATGCTCCCTTTTCAGACGAGGAGGCCGCCCCGGATTGCCGTCAAGACGTGCCTTGTTTTTGCGGCATTGAGGACACCGCCTGGGGTTGCTGAAGTTACGCTCCTCATAATAGCGCTGCTCACCGGCAGTAAAAACGAACTCGTCATTGCACTGCACACATTTGATAGTAAGGTCTTCCATACTACGCTCCTTCAAGCTTTGTTAAATATTCCTTTCTCCAAGGATGAACACCGCACTGCGGCGACATTTTTCCATTTCAGGCAGAAACCACTCTCTCTCCTATGCATAATCGATCCGTTTGAGCCGCAAGGGGAACAGGCTTTCTGCGGGCAAAGGCACTTTCCCCCCGGTACTATTTCGGTATCATTACGAATGTTCATGAAAGTCTTCGACAATTACTTAGGGGAATACTCCCGGTTTCATTCCTCGTCACCTCGTTATCAATCTGAACAAGGCATCTCCTTCATGAGCAGTATCTTATGATCATCCCGGCGATAAAAATCCTTTATGGTGCAAAGGGTATGATAGCCGTTCTTCCTGTAAAATCTCCGCGCCGCTTCATAGGGAGGCGTTGATGACGTATCGACAAAGATTTTTTTCCCCTTTCGCCCGGCGATGGTTCGTTCCATCTCCGTCAGAAGCGCCTGTCCAATGCCCTCCTTCTGAAATCGTTCATCAACGACAATCCAGTAAAGGTCATAGCAGTTATCGCTCAAATCGATGGAACCGAAACAGATATAACCGATGCACTGTCCGCTCTCATCGCGGGCGCAGAAAAATTCGTAGCTGCTCTGAGATCCCTTCAACAGATAATCGTCCACAAGCCCCATGGCGATGGATATTTCCTTGTCGTTGAAGGTCTTCGCCAGTCTTGTCAGCTCCCGAAGTCTCGTTCGGTCGGCATGCAAAATAGTGGTAATCATATCAATGGGATCTTTTGATCATGAAATCTAAAAGGCGTAATACCATGTCCCGGTAGCTGACGCCGCCGGTCTCAACCGATGCCGCAAACCCGGCATCGGGACTCAGACAGGGATTTGCGTTCACTTCCAGCACCGAGGGTTTATGACGGGTATCGACCCTGACATCTACCCGGGCATAATCACGCAGTTGAAAGAGCCGAAAACATTGGCGTGCCAGTGCATTCAGTTCCTTGCGCAGCAATCCCGGCAGCTCCTCGGGAAATATCCTCGGCGTGTGGGTGTATTCAAAGGATGCGGGGTCCCATTTCGCCCGGTAGCCCACGATGGAATGCATATCAGAGGGAAATGCCGAAAAATCGATCTCGGCGACCGGCATGATCTCCGGTTCGGGGTACCCGAAAAGCGACACGTTGAATTCCCTTCCCTCGACGTATTCTTCCACCATCAGCGGGCCGAACCGGTCATAGAGCCCTTTTATGTCTTGTTTGAGATGCTTTTCACTGTTGAATATCGATTCCTGATCGATTCCGATACTGGCATCCTCGTACCGCGGTTTCGCTATCACGGGAAACCGCAGATACCCCGCATTGAAATGGGAGGACCCCTCGTAAATGAGATACTCGGGCGTTCGTATGCCGCATGCCTTCAGCAGGTGTTTGGTCATGACCTTATCGGTGGTGCTCATGAGGGCCACCGACGGCGATCCGGAAAAAGGAACCCCCAGTAACTCCAGCACTGCCGCCGAATGACCGGCAAAAAAGGGGATCTCGTCCACCGTCTCGCAGAGATTGAAGGCCCCATCGATCTTCTCCTCTTTGAAGGTCCTGACAAATTCCGCCACGTCTCTCGTAAAGGGAATACGCCGGGAGGGACAGCCTATTTCATAGAGGGCCTCCTCGATTGCTTCAACCTGAATCAACACGTCACGGGAGGACTCGGCATATTCATACTCACCACCGGCGGGAACATTATGGATCAGTCCGACGAGCATATCCTTCATGGGCGGCCTTCCCCGGTCCCGCCCCCGCCGTTGCGGGTCAGAGCCGACGTCACGATTGCCCCGATGAGTTCCCGGTATGACATTCCCACCATGGTGGCGAGGATGCAGAGATCGGAAATTTCCGGGTGAAGTCCCGCCAGGGGATTTACCTCGATAAAATGGGGGATACCCTTGTCGTCGGAACGGAGATCGACACGCCCCCCGTCCCGGCACCCGATACCCCGCCATGAATCGAGCGCCGTTTCGGCCGCCCGACGCGCCTCGGGATCATCGACCAGGCGGTACTCGACGGTTTCCCTGAAGCTCTCTTTATTATGGTAGCCGTATCCGTCGGGCTGGGCTTTTTTATTGAGTATGACTTCCATGACACCGAGGGGCCGTGCGTCGGCACCTGGTCCTGTTATCCCCACGGTAAACTCTCTTCCCGGCAGAAAGGTTTCCACCAGGACGGGCTGATGAAAGGTCTGGAGGATTTTCCTGCACACCCCTTCAAGATCGGCCTTACTCTTTATTTTCGATGATGCATCAATCCCCTTTCCCGTCCCTTCGGCAACGGGTTTTGCAAAAAGAGGAAAGGGGAGGGCTACCCCTGCTATATCGGCTTCCGATTCAACGACGGTAAAATCGGGCGTCGGGATGCCGAGATCCCGTATCACCCGTTTTACCATTCCCTTATGAAGGGTGAGGGAGAGCACCAGGGGATCCGAAAAGGTATAGGGCACCTTGAAGGCATCGAGAA
>CAYTUH010000280.1:0-4242 GCA_964441165.1 uncultured Syntrophaceae bacterium | reverse complement strand
CATCAGCATGGTCGTGAAACCATAAATCGCATTTGTGGGAAATCCTTTCGAGTTCGAAAGTTCCCGGATTGCATAAAAGGCCCGGTAAATATAATTGCTTCCGTCAATAAGAAACAGTGTGGGCTTTTTTCCCTCTTTAGTCATGGCAGCTCCCTCTTTACGGAATAATACGCACTACGACAAATAATGCACAGGACAGTAAATCTGACCAACTAAACGTCTTGACTTCATTTTCTTTTTAACGCATAGTAGTTTCAAATGTGAAATACCAGAGATAACAAATGTTTAATGTACTATACCCCATAGCAACGACAAGTCAATGGCTAATTCACTTTCTCCGCATTCGTCGAAAAAACTTCCTGCTGTTAACAAATATGACCCGGAATGAATAACGAAATGAAAGTATTCGTCTATATCCTGCTCATATTCTGCGGACTGGCTCTGATCCCCGGCATCGCCGTCGCCGGAGCGCAGAAGGAGGCGCCCGACGCCTCCGGCAGTAATCTTTCATGCACGGCAGCGCTGGGCTCCTTCTACCAGTTTGAAACGGACCTCGACGACGGGGGCGGATTCAGTCTCTTCAGTTTCTCCACGCGAACGGGCCTGAACAGGGAAATCGGTCCATCGACAACCGTCGGCCTCAGTTTCGATTACGGCTGTGCCGTCTATGATTTCTCCGGCATCACGTCCTTCGGCGGACCGGACCCGTGGAGCGACATACATGCGGCGGGAATCGGGGTACATCTATCCCGGAACTTCGGGGAACGATGGAGACTGTTCCTGGGACCAACGTTCCAGTTCAGCGGTGAAGCGGGTTCGCAGTGGACCGATGCCCTCACCTGCGGAGGCATGCTCTCGCTTCTTCATACCGTAAACAGTAATTTCTCCATCGGGTTCGGGACAGGCCTGTTTCAGGATATCGAAGAGGTGAAGGTGTTCCCTGTGATCCTCATTCGCTGGAACATTAATGAGAAGCTGACCCTCACCAATCCGCTTCCGGCCGGCCCTGCAGGGGCCGGCGGTCTCGAACTGGTGTACACCTGCAGCGACAGACTTCGATTCGGGAGTGGTGCCGCCTATCGATCATCACGGTTCCGTCTCGACGGGAGCGGCTTCGCCCCCGACGGCATCGGCGAGACTGAATCGGGCATGTTCTGGTGCCGTCTTTCCCGGCCCTTGGGCCGAAAGGCCGATATCAGCGTTCACATCGGCATCCCCTTCGCGGGAAAGCTCTCGATTGAAGACCGCGACGGCAACAAACTCGGCTCCAATCACTATCATTCCACACCCTTCGCCGCCCTTACCGTCGTTTCACGCTTCTGACAGCCGGCATGTGACGGTAAAGGGGGATCAAGATGTCTTGACATGACTTCTATTTTACCGCATAGTGTCACGCGGCAAATGAAGAACAGTTCGTTAATTTCACTGTTAAAAGTGTCGACTCAATAAAAGGCTCCTCCTGCCGCGGCGACCGGTTTCATTCTCCGGTACCGGTACACGTGGGGCGGGGCTGCTTTATCTGGAGAATGTTTATGGATATCCTTGAAATCAACGCGGGCCCCTTTCGTTTCACGGCCCGCCTGGAGGCCGCCCAGGCCCCGGTCACCTGCAGAAAATTTACGACCCTTCTTCCCTTCGAGAACAAGGTCATTCACTCGCGCTGGAGTGGCGAGGCTGTCTGGATTCCCCTCGGGGAAATGAATCTGGGACTGGAATTCGAGAACCACACCAGTCATCCCTCACGGGGCGATATCCTGCTCTACCCCGGTGGCTTCAGTGAAACGGAGATTCTCATCGTCTACGGGAGTTCCCGCTTCGCGAGCAAAGTAGGGCAGCTTGCCGGCAATCACTTCCTCACCATCATCGAAGGCCGGGAAAATCTCGAGGCCTTCGGGAAGCACGTCCTCTGGCAGGGTGCGCAGGACATCGTGTTCCGGGCATTGCCTTCATAAGAAAGGGAAGACCTCGATCGGGAACCTATGACACAGAGAAAAATCATCGTAATCGGTGGTGGGGCCGCCGGACTCATGGCGGCGGGACAGGCCGCCGAAGCGGGGGCCGATGTCCTCGTGCTCGAAAAGATGGACCGCCCCGGCCGCAAGCTCTCTATTACCGGAAAGGGCCGCTGCAACATTACCAACATCGCGGAGATATCCGATTTCGTCGACCACTTCGGCAGGACGGGTCCCTTTCTCCGCCAGGCCTTCTCACGCTTTTTCACGCCCGACCTGATGAGTTTCCTTGAAGATCTCAAGCTGCCCCTGTTGACGGGGCGGCCGGGTCTTTCCCGCCGGCGGAAAAGCACCCGACGTCACGAAGGCACTCCTGCGCTGGGTCAGGAGTTGCGGTGTCCACATTACCCCTTCCTCGCCCGTAGAAGCACTGACGATCAGCGACGGCCGTGTGACGGGAGTGGTCTCCCGGGGCAGAACGATCCCCTGCGATGCCGTCATCCTGGCCACGGGCGGCGCCTCCTATCCGGCCACGGGATCGACGGGAGACGGATACCGCCTCGCCGAATCGGCGGGTCATACCATCGTTCCCGTGCGTCCCGCCCTCGTTCCCCTGGAAACGGCCGGTGACGCGGCGGAAAGAATGGCGGGGCTCGATCTGCGCAATATCGCCGTCACCATGCTGCGCGACGGCAAAAAATACCGGAGGGCCTTCGGAGAAATGAGTTTCACCGGGTTCGGCGTCACGGGGCCCGTCATCCTGACCCTGAGCGGCGACGCCGTCGATGCCTTGCAGCAGGACCATGCAATCACTCTCTCCATCGATCTCAAACCCGCCCTTGACGAAAAGAAGCTTGACGAGAGGCTTCTCCGTGACTTTGCATCGAGGAACAGAGAACCATTCAGTTCGCTGATGCGGGGCCTGCTCCCCGCACCAATGATCCCACGCTGCCTGACGGCAACGAATATCGATCCCGACCGCATGGCCCACAGTATCACCGTGAAAGAACGCCGGCGCCTGCGATCATGGCTGAAAGACTTCCGCCTTGACGTAACGGGGTATCGCCCCTTTACCGAGGCCATCATCACGGCGGGCGGCGTCAATACGCGGGAAATCGATCCCCGAACCATGCAGTCACGCCTGACGGAAGGACTCTACATGGCGGGCGAGCTTCTCGATATCCAGGCCGACACGGGCGGATACAACCTCCAGGCTGCCTTCTCAACGGGCTGGCTCGCGGGCCGCTCCGCGGGCAGCGGAGAATAGGAAAGAACCATGTTCCTCCCCACCACACAGGAAGAACTGAAGGCGCTCCGATGGGAGGGCCTCGACATCATCCTGATCACGGGTGACGGCTATATCGATTCGCCCTTCGCAGGCGTGGCCGTCATCGGAAAGATCCTGGTCAAGGCAGGATACCGGGTGGGAATTATCGCTCAGCCCGACACGGCATCGGGCAGCGATATCGGTCGACTGGGAGAACCGCGGCTCTTCTGGGGCGTCACCGGCGGCTGCATCGACTCCATGGTTGCCAACTATACCGCCACGGGCCGGAAGCGCAGGAGTGACGATTATACGCCGGGGGGCGTCAACAACCGCCGTCCCGACCGTGCCGTCATCGCCTACAGCAACCTCATCAGGAAATACTTCAAGAAGACCCGCCCCATCGTGCTCGGCGGGATCGAAGCAAGCCTGCGCCGGATAGCCCATTACGACTTCTGGTCCGATTCGATACGCCGGTCGGTCCTCTTCGATGCGAAGGCCGACTACCTTCTCTACGGCATGGCCGACCGGTCCGTGGTGGAACTTGCCGACCGCCTCAGGGAAAGAGGCGACCCCCGGGAGATCAGGGGCATCTGCTATGCCTCAGCCACCGTTCCCGAAGGCGCCCTGCATGTACCCTCCTTCGAGGAATCGGCACGGGACAAGGCGGCCTTCACGGAAATGTTCCATACCTTTTACCGCAACAATGATCCCGTCACGGGACTGACGCTGGCCCAGAAACAGGACACACGCTACCTCGTCCAGACTCCGCCTCCGCTTCCGCTTTCGGGCGACGAACTCGATGCCGTGCACGGCCTGGAGTACGAAAGGGACCTTCACCCCTTTTACCGTAAGGCGGGCGACGTGAAGGCACTCGAAACGGTTCGCTTCTCCATCACCACACACCGCGGATGCTACGGTGAGTGCAACTTCTGTTCCATCGCCCTCCATCAGGGTCGGCGCGTCACCTGGCGCAGCGAGGCGTCCATCCTCAGGGAGGCCCGCGCGATGACGGCAGATCCCCGG
>CAYTUH010000279.1:0-4261 GCA_964441165.1 uncultured Syntrophaceae bacterium | reverse complement strand
AACCTCGCCGGTGGGGCACTCGGGATTCCATCCCGGCGGCATGAGGATCGGCGGCGTGTCGCGGAACAAGTCTGCCATCATGGTTGCCATGGACCGTCGCTACAAGGATTATTCGCAAAAGGGACCCCTTACCCAGGCCCAGATGGGGGAAGCCCTGAAGCGACTGAGGCGGATGGTGCCGGCGGGTCCCAAAGACGTGGTCAATGTGGATAAAACGATCTATGAAACCATGCGGAACGCCGGTGAGATCGAGATCGTCTTCGACCGGCAGCTCAAGGATCGTTTAAAGGTCATTCTGCTGATTGATAACGGCGGCTGGTCCATGGACCCCTATGTGGAAGTCGTCCAGACCCTTTTTGACTACGCGCGGAACCAGTTCAAGGATCTCACCACGTACTTCTTCCACAATACCATCTACGACATGGTCTGGAAGGATCCCGCACGATACCGTATTCCTGAAAACACCCTCGATTTCCTGAAAAAGGATCCCGGAACCAGGATAATTATCGTGGGCGATGCAAGCATGGCGCCTTACGAACTCATGTATTCGGGAGGATCGATCTATTTCGAAGAGAGGCGAAAGCGGCGCAAGCCCAGTATCGAATACCTTCAATTCCTGGCCGATACGTTCCCCCATTCCGTATGGTTGAATCCCCGCTTTGAGAGGGCCTGGAGGGGGACCTGGACCATTGAAGCAATCCGGGAAGTCTTTCCCATGTATGAACTCACCCTGGATGGTCTCGAGCAGGCGGTCATCAGTCTCATGTCACGCCATTAAATCTCAATCCTCGTCCAGGTCGGCGATACTTTCGGCGATATTTTCGCAGTGATCGGAGATGCGTTCCAGGTGGATGAGCATATCCACGAAGATCGGACCCGCCTCGGGTTCGCAGAGTCGCTTGTAGTGCCGTTCCAGATGCCGCACCCGGGCATCCCTTACCATCTGGTCGATCAGCTCTTCACGTTCGAATATCCGCTTGATGGTTTCCCCGTCCTTTTTTCTGATCAGGATGATCGTATCGGCAATATTCTCCAGGACGGCCGTGGTAACCTCTCGCAGTTCTTCCATGGCCTGTGGGGTAAAGGAGATGTGTCTTCTGTCCTTCCTTGCAGCAAGTTCGGCAAGGGTGAGGGCATGATCGGCGATGCGTTCCGTATCGTCGGTGATGGCCGAATAGGAGAAGAGCTTCTGTGACACTTCAAGAGAAAGAGATTCAAAGGAAATCATGCAGAGATAGTTTCCCACCTGGTGACGGAGATTGTCCACAACGGATTCGATATAATTGATACTGTTTTTCCTGGCGACGCTGAAATCCTCCACGAGCCTGGTGCTCATGCCGACCATCCTTTGTGCCAGAAGTATTTCACGCTCCAGTTCTTTCCTGGCGCACTTCAATGCCTCGTGAGCATTCGAGAGCTGTCGTTCATCGAGAAACTTCGGCCAGATGGGAAGGAGTTCCTCCTTTCCCGGTATCATTTTTTCAACGAGGGCGGAAAAGGGTTTCAGGAAAGGCGTGAAGATGATGACGACGAGAAGATTGAAGAGTATGTGGCCGAGGGAAATCTGCTGTGCCCCCTGCGTGGAGAGGGATTTCACGGTTTCGAGAAAGAGGGGATAGATCAGGAGACAGAGTATCGCCGCCGTCAGCTTGAAGAGGAAGTGGGCAACGGCGCATTTTTTCCCTTCCACGTTGGCGGTCAGGCTTGCCAGAAGTGCGGTGGCGGCAGTGCCGATATTGGCGCCGAAGACGATGGAGAGAGACGTGTCGATCGTAATCAGGTTGTGGGATGCCAGGATTACCAGCACGGAGATGGTGACGGCTGAAGACTGGATCAGGGCCGTGACGGCAAGGCCGATGAGGAGCCCGTAGACGGGATTCCGTATCTTCCTGAAAAACGTTATGAAATCTTCGCTGTTCTTGAGCGGCTCCGTTGCGTACGCCACGAGACTCAGTCCGAAGAAAATGAGGCCAAAATAGAATATCGCCTCGCCGGCTGGTTTCCACTTACCCTTTCCGGCAAACCAGAGGAAGCTCCCGAAGATAATAAAAAGAGGTGAAAGGTCGGTTACCTTCCAGACAACGAGCTGGACCGTCAGGGTTGTGCCGATGTCGGCACCCAGTATGATACCGAGGGAGTGATAAAAACTGATAAGGCCCGCGCCGACCAGGCCGACGGTAAGCACCGACGTCGCCGAACTGCTCTGAAACAGAATAGTGGTGACGGCACCCGTGATGATGCCGTAAACGGGCCGCCTGACGGAAAGGGCAAAGTGTTCCCTGATACGCTGACTGGTAAAGTTCTTCTGAATGGTCGCACTCAACCATACCATCCCCAGAAGGAAGAGTGTAAGGCCGGTGGCGAAAATGAGTATACCCTGTACCATAGCCATATCCTTAAAAGGCAGTACGTTATGGAAGCATCAGGCCGGATGAAATCAATTCGTTATTCCTTCCCCTTTCTTTCATACAGCGAGCTGCCAATTTCTTTTATCGAATAATGTGGCTCTTTGAATTTGTTTGTTTAGATATACCTGAGAATTAGCGAAATTACCAATGGGGTTTGTGTTGAACGAAGAGGGTTCGCTGCTGGGGGGGGAAGAGAAGCTGTCAGCAGTCAGATTAAGTGAGAATTAAGAAGCCAGAAGTAAGAATGAAAGCAGTGAATAGTTTCGAGTTTCGAGTTGCCTTCCCCTTCGGGGAATTATACTCAAGTACTTTAGGACTCAGGAACTCTGTCACTTTGGAACTCAGGCCCTTCCTTTGCTTTTACTTTGTGCCTGTAATTTTATAGCCGTCAGCGGTCAGCCATCAGCCGTCAGCAAGAAAAAACAAAGAATTCAGAAGCCGGAAGTAAGAATAAAAGTTGTGAACATATCGCCGATTCATCGGCGCATTACTTTGGTACTTTTTTTCTTTTACTTTGTGCCCCTGTGCCTGTCCCTATCCCCTACAATATCTGGTTCAGGAAGAGTTTCGTCCGGTCTTCCGTGGGATTGTGGAAGAAATGTTCGGGGGTGCCTTCTTCGATCACGGCCCCGTAATCCATGAAGAGGACCCGGTCCGCCACCTCGCGGGCGAAGCCCATTTCATGGGTTACCACGATCATGGTCATTCCTTCACGCGCCAGCGTTTTCATGACGTCGAGCACTTCACCGATCATTTCGGGATCAAGGGCCGAGGTAGGTTCGTCAAAAAGCATGAGCTTCGGCTTCATGGCCAGGGCGCGGGCAATGGCGACGCGCTGCTGCTGGCCACCGGAAAGATTCCCCGGGTGTTCATTCGCTTTTTCGAGGATGCCGACTTTCTTGAGGAGTTCCGTTGAAATTTCCGTGGCCTCTTTCTTTGAACGTTTTCTCACCACGATCTGGGCCATGTTGATATTATCCATGACCGTCTTGTGGGGGAAGACGTTGAATGACTGGAAGACCATGCCGATCTCTTCGCGTACCTTGTTGATATCAGTATCGGGGTTGCTTATGTCGGCGCCGTCCACGATAATCTGTCCCGCATCGATCGTTTCGAGCTTGTTGATCGACCTGAGAAGGGTGCTCTTGCCCGATCCGCTGGGACCGATGATCACCATCTTTTCCCCGTCGTAGATATCGAGAGAAACGTTATCGAGCGCCTTTAACTGGTCAAAGTACTTGTAGACATTCCGTATCTTGACCATGACATTCTTTTCGTTAGTTGACACTGATCCGTTCCTCCATAATACTGACAAGCTTTGAAAGGAAGAGGGTGATTATCAGATACATGAGAGCAACCATGGTATAGGTCTCAAAGTATGTAAATGATTCAGCGGCGAATTCGCGCCCCCTTCTCAAAAGGTCCGACACGGCAAGAATCGACACAAGTGACGAATCCTTCAAGAGCGCCACGAACTCGTTTCCGATGGGAGGGAGGATCGTCTTGAATGCCTGGGGCAGTATCACGTGGTACATGGCCTGTGAAGAGGTCATGCCGAGTGAGCGGGCCGCTTCCATCTGTCCCTTGGGGACCGCCTCGATGCCCGCCCGGAATATTTCACCCATGTAGGCGCCGTAACAGACGGCCATGGCGATAACTGCGCTCACCATGGCAGGGAGGTTGACGATGCGCCCGAGGGCAAAATAGATGTAAAACAACTGAACCAGCAAGGGAATGCCCCGGATTACTTCGACGTAAACCGAGGCGATTCCATTGATGATCCTGTTTTTTGATATACGTCCGAGACCGGTAAAAAGCCCGATAATGAGGGCAAGAACGATTGCCTCGACGGT
>CAYTUH010000278.1:3354-4297 GCA_964441165.1 uncultured Syntrophaceae bacterium | reverse complement strand
GCCGTGGGTTTGAGAACACCGGCCATCGAAGCGGAAAAAATAAAGATCAAATACGGGTGTGCCTACATCCCCCTGATCACGCAGAACGAAATCATCGAAGTGTCAAGCGTCGGGGGGAGAGGGCCGCGCACGGTGTCGCGACAGGTACTGGGCGAAATTATCGAACCGCGGGTGGAGGAGATACTGGGTCTTGCCCACCGTGAACTGGTGAAATCGGGGTATGAAGATATTCTGGCAGCCGGTGTGGTCCTAACGGGTGGTTCGGCAAATCTTGCGGGAATAACGGAATTGGGAGAACAGATATTCAACATACCGGTGCGAGTGGGAAGACCTGCAGGCATCGGGGGGATTACCGATATCGTGAGGAATTCAATCTATGCAACAGCTGTCGGCCTCGTGTTACACGGGAGCAACAGCCACTATAAATCGGTTATCAGGAGCAGCGGCAAGGGGTTCATGAACAGAGCAATGACGAAGGCAAAGAAATGGTTCGACGATTTTTTCTAAGAGGGAGGGATGTTCCATGTTTGAACTGGTAAAAGGCGGAAAAGAAGATTCGAGTGCGCGGATCAAGGTGATCGGCATCGGCGGGGGAGGCGGTAATGCGGTAAATATGATGATATCGTATCACCTCAACGGTGTCGATTTTATCGCCGCCAACACCGATGCGCAGGCACTGAGTGCCTCGCAGGCGCCGATCAAAATCCAGTTGGGCTCCGACATCACCAAGGGACTTGGCGCGGGGTCCGATCCCGAGGTGGGGAGGCAGGCGGCCCTGGAATCGCGAGAGACCATTCGCGAAGTCCTGGAGGGTGCCGATATGGTGTTTATCACGGCAGGCCTTGGCGGTGGAACGGGCACAGGTGGTGCGCCGGTGGTGGCGGAAATATCCAAGGAGCTCGGGGCGCTCACCGTCGCAGTAGTGACAAAACCTTTTCAGTTC
>CAYTUH010000278.1:0-3344 GCA_964441165.1 uncultured Syntrophaceae bacterium | reverse complement strand
AAAGTTTTCGCCGCTTAAAAATAGCGGATTAACGATAGCTGCAACAACAATTATAATAATTACAACGGGAATCAGCTTAATTGTGACAAAACCTTTTCAGTTCGAAGGAAAACGAAGGGAACTGCAGGCGGAAAAAGGTCTTGTCGAGCTGAAGGATGTCGTCGATACGCTGATCGTCATCCCGAACCAGCGACTTCTGAGTGTCAGCGGGCGGGAAATGTCGCTCCTGGAGGCCTTCAAGAAGGCGGACGACATCCTCTATCACGGTGTGCAGGGGATCTCCGATCTCATCATGGTTCCGGGGCTGATCAATCTCGATTTCGCGGATGTAAAGAATATCATGTCTGAAATGGGGCTCGCACTCATGGGAACCGGCGTGGCCCGTGGGGAAAACAGGGCCGTGGAGGCTGCGCAGATGGCGATCTCATCACCGCTCCTCGAGGATAACTCGATTCAGGGTGCCCGGGGCGTATTGCTGAGCATTACCGGGGGACCCGATATGAGGCTTTTCGAGGTCAACGAGGCATCATCACTGGTGCAGAAGGAAGCACATGATGAGGCGAATATAATATTCGGAACGGTCATCGATGAGGGCATGGGGGATGAGATGCGCATTACGGTGATCGCCACCGGTTTCGGCAAGCGGGAAATGAAAAAGGAAGAAATGCCCCCCCTGTCGTCAATCGGCGCCGTGAAGAGAGAAGATTTTTCCACACCGACCTTCATCAGGAACCGGAAGGAAAAAAGCCCGGAAAAACAGGTTGTCGTCAAGATGGGAATGATCAATGACGACGAGATGACCGATTATGAGACCCCGGCATTTCTGCGAAAACAGGCGGATTAGTACGAGCCGCGATAGTACGACGCGAATTGTTACCACCACCGGACCAGACATGGCACGATGCCCTCCATCGCGGTAAAAGCAGCAGGTCGGTGAAAGTTGCAGGCGGCAAACGGAAAAAGGCGTTCTGGCGGAATTGAATCGAAACCGGAAACGCGAATACCGGGAAGGCGGAACAAGCAGAGGTGAGAAACCCACCTGTGAGGGAATATACACGATATGCACCGGAATCAGGTCGTGATATAGAGCAGTGTCAACGAGAGGTGATCGTGGTCCTGCAGGTGCCGGTTATGCCTTTTCCATTAACGGAATCTCTTATTTTTTCGAAAAATACCCCTAATTGAATGAGAAGCAGTTGACATGGACCGGTATCTGTTATACGAAATCATGGTAATGAAACTTCATTACTTGCAGTTCGGACTAGGGAGAGAGTCATGACAAAGAGTCCTGAAGAGAAACGGCAGGAAACCCGTGAGAAAATAGTCAATGCGGCCTGTGAACTTTTCAGCCAGCATGGATACCATGACACGCAGGTTATGGATATCGTGAAGGCCGTCGGAATGTCCGCCGGTACCTTTTATAACTATTTCGTCGATAAGCGTGATCTCTTCGAGCAGATTACCATGGAGGGACTGCGAAACCTGCGGATACATGTGAAGATGATCAGAAAACCGGCGGATATATGGAACCGGGATGAACGAATTATCATAATAAAAGATACCTTTGCGGCAACATTCCACTATATCGACAATAATCCCCAACAATTGCTTATGCTGCTGAGGGGCAGTTTCGGCGTTGACAAGGAGTTGAATATTAATGTCTGGAATTACTTCAGCGGGTTTGCCGAGGATATTGAAGACGATATTCGCGATTGGATAAAAGAGGGTGTTATCGAGGGAGTAAACCCTCTTGTGTTCGGTCACGCGGTTGTGGGGATGTGCCTTCAGCTTTTCCACAGTTATCTGGTTGAAAATAAGCTGACCAGAAAAGAAATTGTGGAGAACATGCTCACCCTGATACTGGCCATGTTCGAGGCCAATCTGACCGAAAAGGCGAAAAACAGGTTACAGTGAGGGAAAGGAGTCCTGAATACGTGTCAGGCACGGAATGGCAAAACAGGGCAAAATCGAGCCTTTGTGAGCCCATCAATTATTTGTGTATGTAGTTTTTTTCGTAGAACATCCCAATACGTCATTTGAGTCAGGGAAGGTTACCCATCACTTCCTGAGAGAATCGTGAATGCCAACCGTTGTATCAAAGGGGGAACCATGCATCGAGACCTTCATGAGCTCTTTCCCTGTCCACGAGAATGGGAGGACGAGGAATCGAAGAGCGTCGAGTCAGTCGTGCGGCAATGGGTGGAGAGGGAGATCATTTCCAAACGGCTCGACTATCTCAACGACTATGACCGTCTCTTTCACGAAAAAAGAAAGATGCTTCAGATTGAAATCGGCCTGCAGAGACTGATGGTCCCTGAAGGGGACGGCGGATTCGGGTGGAACCGACGTGAACGGGCTCCTGCCATCCTGGCCGTCCTGAGTGAAATCGCACGAGCCGATGCGTCCACCGCCGTCGTCTGCGCACTCGGTTTTACCATCCTCGCGCCGGTCGTAATGGAACATGCCGCCGGCGAGGAACTGTGCCGTTCGGTAATTCCCCACTTCTGCGCCGATGAACCCTGTACCGCCTCTGTCATTCTTCCCGGTCCGGGGACCCTGGGCAGTGACAGCGCCCTCTTTATGGGGAGATCGATCCCCGCCCGCATTCGCCGGAACGGGAAGGAATGCCGCATCTCCGGCTCCATGATGCGTCCTTTCCCCTGTGGTGCCGGGGCGGATATCTTCTGTGCCGTCTGTGCCGATGAGGGGGGGGCGGCATTCCTGGCATTTGTTCCTGCGTCGGAACGGGGGATCGCCGAGAGTCCCCCGGTCAGAACGACGGGTCTGAATGCGTGTGCGACAGGCGATGTGACCTTCGATGATGTGGCGATTTCCGGAGAATGGATCATCAACGGCGAGAAGGCGGTCCGGACTCTCTATACATGGCTCAACCTCTGCCTCGGAGGTGTCAGCATCGGTGCTGCCTTGAATTTCTTCGAGATCCTGAGCGACTGGGCCGAAAGCAGGACAATAAAGGGCGGCCATCCCATGAAAGAGAACCCCCTCTGTGCGTCCGTCCTGGCCGAGGTGGCTGAAGAGATATTTCTGTCACGGCGCATGCTCTGGGACCTGGCGCATACAATGACGCGTGAGGAAGAATGGGAAAGCAGCGAAGGGCGGCGACTCTTCACCTTTGCCCAGATAATCGGCACCCGTGTCCAGGAGAGTGCCCTGAAGGCGGTAAACAGGGGGATGGAACTGATGGGGTCGGCGGGGTATACGAAAGAATGGCACGCTGAAAAACACTGGCGCGATATCAAGACGATTCAGTCCTGCCTTTGCGGTGTCGGTGCCGGGGTGCCCGTAAAAATGGATACGGCCCGCTTCTTTTACGACTGCAGGGA
>CAYTUH010000277.1:2545-4299 GCA_964441165.1 uncultured Syntrophaceae bacterium | reverse complement strand
ACTTATCTTGCTTTTTCTTCGTATTCCCGCCGTGTCAATGAGGAGATAGTTGCGGTTGTTGAATTCAAAGGGTGTGTCGATGGCATCGCGGGTGGTTCCCGGTGTCGGGTTGACGATGGTCCTTTCAAAACCGAGGATCTTGTTGATCAATGACGATTTTCCCACATTCGGTCTTCCGATGACGGCGATCCTGATCCGGTCCTCCTCTACCGTCAGTTCTTCCGCGGCGGGGAGGGCATCGGCGACGGCATCCATGAGGTCGGCTACACCAAGGCCTCCGTGCTGGGCCGATACGGTATGGATAGTGTCGATACCCAGCCGGTAGAAATCGAAAGAGAGTTGTTCATGTTTCAGGCTGTCGATCTTGTTGACGGCGTAGAAAATCGGTTTTTTTACCCGCCTGAGCAACTCGGCCGTTTCAATATCCGATGGCGTAAGGCCTTCCTGACCATCCATCAGGAAGATTATGACATCGGCCTCTTCGATGGCGAGATTTGTCTGCTCGCGCATTTGCGAAAGCATTCGTTCCTTCGAAACCGGCTCGAAGCCTCCCGTGTCGATAATGGTAAAGGTTTTCCCATTCCAGGAGGAGTCGGCGTAATTCCGGTCCCTGGTGGCACCCGGCTGGTTCACCACGATAGCCTTTTTGTTTTCAGACAGGCGGTTGAAAAGAGTCGACTTTCCCACGTTCGGCCTGCCCACGATAGCGACGATTGGTTTCATGTTGTAAGCCCTCGGCTTTCAGTATTCAACGGTTATCCCGCAATCCGGGAAGGGGAAAGGGAAACTCGTAACCCGAAAGCGCCGCTGCCCTCCCTTGCATCCATCATCCGTCTTTGCCGGATACCTCCTGTCCCCGGCAGTGAGCCGCGGGAAGAATCCGGTGCCATGGTCCGCGCTAATAGCCGAACTCTTCGAGCATGCGCGGATTTCTGGTCCAGTCCTTGCTCACCTTGACAAATAATTCAAGATATATCCGCGTACCGAAAAACCGTTCCATCTCGATACGGGCTTTCGTCCCGATTTTACGCAGCATGGTTCCCTGTTTGCCGATGATGATCCCCTTTTGAGAATTTTTTTCGACGTTGATGGTCGCATGGATACGGATCAGGTTCTTCGCTTCATCCTCCTTGAATGAGTCGATGACCACGGCCGTTGAATAGGGGATCTCCTGGTGTGTCAGAAGCAACACTTTTTCCCTGATCATTTCCGCCGCGAGAAACCGCTCCGTCGAGTCGGTCATCATGTCGTCGGGAAAATATTTCGGACCTTCAGGAAGATGCGTCCAGAGGGCCTTCATGAGCATGTCGATGCCGAATTCCTTCAGTGCGGAAAGGGGTATGATCTCCCGGAACGGATAGAGGTGACGCAGCTTTTCCATGAGCGGGAGCAGGCGTTCTTTTTCGATAAGGTCGATCTTGTTGATCACGAGGATGACCGGTATGCGGATATTCTCCAGTGATTCCAGTATGAATGCGTCATCGGTGGTGAGTTCGGAGCCAGCCTGCACGAGCAGCAGGAGAAGTTCCACATCGGCAAAGGTATTGACGGCCGCCGTGACCATACTGCGGTTCAGGGGCGTGTCGGCCCTGTGAATACCGGGCGTGTCGAGGAAAATAAACTGACCGTTCTCCCGGTTCCTGATTCCGGTGATCCGGTTGCGCGTCGTTTGGGGCTTGTGGGTCGTGATGGCCAGTTTTTCGCCGATGACGGCATTCATGAGTGTCGACTTGCCCACATTGGGCCGTCCTATG
>CAYTUH010000277.1:1395-2535 GCA_964441165.1 uncultured Syntrophaceae bacterium | reverse complement strand
TTGAAAAGGTCTGCCTTTCTGCTCATGTGTGGCGTTCCCTCATATGATGGATGCCGGATTGACTATACACGGCCGGCCTCAGTCGAGTCAAGGCCGTCACAGGCGATTTACCCTTCCGTGGTTTCAATCATTCCTGAGAGTCCCTGCTGTAAAGGCATTCAATCCCGGTTGTCAGTCTTTCTGTTCCCGCCCTGAGTACCAGAGAATTTCTTCGCTGGTTCGGGTCCTCTTTTACGGTTATTTCTTCAAGGTGAAATCGTGCCGTCAGTTCGAGAATATTCCTGTTGTTGAGACCGCGGACACTGTTCACATCGTGGGGTGATGCTATAAACGTGACACCATGATTTCCGGGGTGCACACCCTTTAGAAGACCTACCGCCATGTCAAAAAAGAGGGACCCATCCACCAGCGACCTGAAGGCAGGGTGATGTGGTCCCGCCACGATATTTCCCGCTACTTCCATTTCGGCGGTCATCTGCAAACCAATGCGAATTACCCTGATACCCGCCTCAGTAAACCGGACCAGGGCGTATTTGGAGAGCGCAACGGCTTCTTCCATGGAAAGAGGACGATAGGTTCCCTCCCGGTAGGAGTTCGCAAGCGCCGTTTCCCTGAATATGACGGTGGGGTGTATTCGCACCGTATCGGGTTTCAGCAGCACTGTTTCATCCACGGTGTAAAAAAACCCTTCTCTGGTGTCCCCCGGAAGTCCTGCCATCAGGTGCAGGCCCGTTTCGAAGCCCCGACCTTTCAG
This sequence comes from uncultured Syntrophaceae bacterium, assembly GCA_964441165.1. Lineage (GTDB taxonomy): Bacteria > Desulfobacterota > Syntrophia > Syntrophales > UBA2210 > CAYTUH01. The sequence goes on along the minus strand of CAYTUH010000277.1, from coordinate 1,781 downwards.
CAGTGTGACGGCATCCATCACGTCGCGCGCACTATGTCCCCTTCGTGAGCGGTCGAGCACCTCGTCGACGAATGACTGGGCCCCCAGTTCCACCGTGGTGACATCATAGTTCCTTAAGCGTTCGACCACTTCTCCGTCGATATAATCGGGCCGTGTCGATACGCGCACCGACCCCACGGTGCCGCCCCGAATATAGGAGCGTGCATAGGAGAGAAGCTCCTCCTGGTAATCGGCGTCGATGCCTGTAAAATTTCCCCCGTAGAAGGCGATTTGAATTCCACCGGCGCCTTTGTTGGTCCGGTTGAGATAGGTGTCAACGGTGTCACGAAAATGGGCTTCCGTAATCCGATCGGGATGGGTTCCCGCGGTGATTCGCTCATTACAGA
>CAYTUH010000277.1:0-1385 GCA_964441165.1 uncultured Syntrophaceae bacterium | reverse complement strand
CGGTTCGGACAACCCTTGTATACAACAAATATGGGAATAATCAGCCTTCGCATTTTCTGTGCCCTGATCCTCCTGCCGCCGTCAAGGGCGGAGAGCGCCATCCCGTTCCTGCGCCGGGGGTGTCATTCCTTTTCCTTGATATTCCTGTAGGCCTTTTTCGCTGCATCCTGTTCGGCCAGTTTCTTGCTCTTGCCGCTTCCCCTCTTCGTGATATCGCTTCCGAAATAAACGGATACTTCAAAGGTCTTGTCATGATCGGGACCGAATTCGCCGGTGAGGGTGTAGGTCGGGATGATCTTGAAACGGTGCTGGCAGAGTTCCTGCAGGAGAGACTTGTAATCGCAGTATACCGGCTCCTCTCCTGATTGCATGATGATAGGTTCGAAGATGGTGCCGATAAAATGGTACGCCGCATGATAGCCAAGATCGAGAAAGAGTGCTCCCGTGACGGCTTCAAAGGTATTTGCCAGGATGGAACTCTTGTTTCGACCGCCCGACGCTTCCTCTCCTTTTCCCAGAAGAAGATACTCGCCGAGGTGGAAATCAGATGCGATGACGGCGAGCGTCTGTTCATTTACCAGCGATGCCCGGAGTTTTGAAAGCACTCCCTCGGCGGCATCGGGGAAATTCCTGATCAACATGTCGGTGATGCAGAGCTCGAGCACCGCGTCGCCGAGAAACTCCAGGCGTTCATTGTCACAGCAGTCGAGATCGGGATTTTCATTCAGATAGGACCGGTGCGTGAGTGCCGTGTCGAGTATCTCCGGTTCATTTAAGCGCCACGTAAGGGTTGCCTGGAGAGTGTTGAGTTGTTCCCGTCGAACCCTATCCATCCTGCGTCTCCTTTCCCACCAGCTTTTCGGCGTGAGTCCGGAATGCCCTGACCTCGATGATGCGGTTGGCATGTGCCGCGCCGCCATCCTGAAGGAGCACCGGAATATAATTATCGGAAAAACCCTTCATCATTCCCGTCACGCGGTCCTTTGCACCCTCCACCAGAACGGAAAGAACCTCACCAATGAACCCTTCATTGAAACGGACCCTTCTGGAGGCGCCCAGTTCTCTCAAGGCCCGGGCACGTTCCTTTTTTCTTTCCTCGGAAACATGGCCCGACATCCGGTCGGCAGCGGTGCCGGGGCGGCGTGAGTAGGGGAAGACGTGAAGATATGAAAGGGGAAGACTTTCGATGAATCGGTACGTCCCTTCGAATTCCTCTTCTCCTTCACCGGGAAAGCCGGCGAGAACGTCGATGCCGATTCCCGCTCCGGGAACGGCATCGAGGATGGCAGCGACACGATTCCTGAACGCCTCGGTGGTATAGTGCCTGTTCATTGCCGTCAAGTTGCCGTCGTCACCGCTCTGCAGGGGAATATGAAAATGCCGGC
>CAYTUH010000276.1:3640-4306 GCA_964441165.1 uncultured Syntrophaceae bacterium | reverse complement strand
TGGTGGGAGAGGGGATCGGTCAGTTGCGTGAAACGATGCATGAGATCCGCCATCTCCGGGTCATAATTCTTTTTCTTGTTGCCTACTGGCTCTATATGGACGGTGTCGATACCATTATCCGTATGGCCGTTGATTACGGGATGTCCATCGGTTTTGATCCCGGCGATCTGATACTGGCGTTGCTGATTACACAATTCGTCGGGTTTCCCGCCGCCCTCTGCTTCGGGTATCTCGGCGGCAGGATCGGTACCAAACAAGCCATCTTCCTGGGACTCTTCGTCTATCTTTTCGTCACCGTCTGGGGCGCTCTTATGCAGGACAGGCGTGAATTCTTTATGCTTGACGTTATGATAGGGCTGGTGCAGGGCGGCGTGCAGGCCCTGAGCCGTTCCTTCTATTCGAGGATTATTCCCCCGCACAGGGCTGCCCAGTATTTCGGATTCTACAATATGATCGGAAAATTTTCCGTCGTGCTGGGACCCTTCCTTGTCGGCATGGTGGCGCTCCTGGCGAGGCAGGCCGGTTTCGAGAGTTCCCTGGCCTCGCGTATCAGCATATCCTCCGTTTCGGTGCTCTTTGTCTGCGGGGGGGTGCTTCTCTATTTTGTCGACGAAGAGCGCGGGAAGAAGGAGGCGGCGTACCTGGACCGTCATGGCGCAGGAATGC
>CAYTUH010000276.1:0-3630 GCA_964441165.1 uncultured Syntrophaceae bacterium | reverse complement strand
GTATGAAGTGGGGCAACAGTGACGCAAGGGAGCAATAAAAGATGAAGGAATATAGTGAATACGAAGATCTGAATCCGAACTTCAAGAAGGCGTTGATAGAAGGAATGCAGGATAAGGCGCCCTTCTGGCGCCTTATCGGAATGGAACTGGTGGATGCCCGGAAAGGATGGGCCAAGGTGCGGCTCCCCTTTGCCGAGAAGCTGAAGCAACCCTACGGGGTCGCCCACGGCGGGTCGATCTTTTCTCCGGCCGATGCGGCTGTGGCGATGGCGCTGGTCGGACTCGTGGACCGGGATGAGAGCTTCACCACCGTGGAGATGAAAATCAACTATCTGCTTCCCTTCACGGAGGGCGAGATAGCGGCGGAGGCGCGGATCATCTTCAAGGGGAGCAGGACGGCCATCGGCGACGTGGAGGTGCGAAACGATCGTGGGGAACTCCTGGCGAAAGCCCTTGCCACGTACCTGATTTTCAAAAATAACAGCCGTGACGATTTTCCGGTGTAATGCCGGGGAACCGCCGGGTTGGCCCTTCCGTCGAGGGGTTACCGTTCCGGTGCCGTTTTTTCGTCCACGTAGTGCCGGACGGCGTTGTAGACGTTGCCCGCGGTGAGTGATCGGGGGAGCTGGTCACGGATTGTTTCCAGATATCCCCGTGTGTCGAGCAGCCGGAAGGTGGGCGTGAAGTTGACATCGAAGACCCAGCCGAGCTGGGCCAGCTTGAAATCGTTCAACGTCTTCAGGTGGATAAAGCGTATGTTTTTCCGTGCCATCAGATCGCGGTAGACTTTGTCCGTGATGTCGGGGGTATCGGGCAGGTCGAGTTCAATGGCACAGTTTTCGCCGCCTTCCGCTTTTTCCCGGTAATAGTCCGTCACGACCCGCCAGATGTCGAGTTTGTCGGCGTCGCGAAGCAGCCTGGTGAAGAAGATACAGGCCTCATCCTCATCTTCGGGAACGGTGAGCTTGTTGTGGTGCGAGATGATGCGGAGTGCGAGGTCCCGCGTTTCCTCGTCCAGGCATTCAAAGAGGCTGTTTTCTGCGATGATGGATACGCCGAAGTCGGCATGATCGACGGAGGTGAGATCGTGAAACGTGTTGTAGCGTCGGTACTGCTCGAACCGTCCGATATCGTGAAAGAGGGCGACCGCCTCGGCGAGGCGAAGGTCCTCATCGCTCAGATGGAGTTCCCTGCCGAGAAGAATAATCTCCTCGCAGACATGCCGTGTATGGGTCGCCTTGAGGTCGAAATTCCGTTGCCTGTCGGGATCGTCACTCCTGAATGATTCAAAATAGTCTTCGAATGCGGTTTTGAGACGGTCAAGCTGGGATGATGATATTGAATAGGTTCGTTCGTTCATTTACTTCACCTTTGATGGCTTCGTGAAAAGTAAAAAACCAGTCATTGCGAACGAAGTGAAGCAATCTCTGTGTTCTTATGTGTCTGAAAACCTGGATTGCCGCGTCGCTCCGCTCCTCGCAATGACAATCTCCTCGACTTTTTGCGACGGCGTCACGTTTCATCCTCGATTAAACCGGCCGCAGGCCGGCGTCTGAGCTTTTTCATTAATTACGCTGCATTCCCCTTTTTTTCCAGGATGAGGTTTTTGCAGGTTTCGCGCAATTCGCGCTTCAGAATCTTTCCGCTGGGTGTCTTGGGAAGCTCTTCCACCAGGAGGACCACTTTGGGACACTTGAAAGGCGCCAGGTGTTCCCTGCAATGCTGAAATACTTCATCTTCCGTTATTTCCTGTCCCTCGCGGGGTATGATGACCGCCGTGATGGCCTCCACCCATTTGGGGTCCGGTATGCCGATCACGGCCACTTCCTGCACCCGTGTGTCCTTGTAGATTGCGTCCTCCACTTCACTGGTGGGGACGTTTTCGCCTCCCGTCTTGATCATGTCTTTTTTCCGGTCCACCACTTCGATGTACCGGTCTTCGTCGAGGATGCCGATGTCTCCCGAATGAAACCAGCCGCCTTTCATCGCCGCGTCGGTTTTTTCAGGGTCCTTGAAGTATATCATCATGGTGTGGGGGCCCCGGCCGCAGATTTCCCCGGGGATACCGGCCCTCTCAATGGGGTTGCCGTCATCGTCTTCGAGCCGTGTTTCCATGTTGAGGCCGGCCATTCCGGCGGAGCCCAGTTTGGTCAGTGCGTCTTCCGCCTTGAGAATGGTGTGGTAGGGCGCCAGTTCCGTCTGGCCGTAGTAGTTGTAAATCTTTGCGCCGGAAAATTTTTCGATGATTTCCCGGAGAATCGCCACGGGCATGATGGAAGCACCGTAATAGCATTTCTTCAGGCTCGACAGGTCATATTTGTCGAAGTCGGGATGACGGAGAAGGCCGATCCAGACGGTGGGTGGTGCGAAAAACATGGTGGCTTTGTGCTCGGCAATGGCTTTCAGGATTTCTCCGATGTCGGGGCGCATGAGGATGTTGGTGCCGCCTGCCCAGAAGACGGGATTCATGAAACAGTCGCGCTGTGCGCAATGGTAGAGGGGGAGGGCATTGATGCAGATGTCGCCGGCATCGTAACCGCCGTCGACAATGCACCCCATATATTCCGCCATGAGGGCCTGGTTGCCGATGATGACTCCTTTCGGGAGAGATTCGGTGCCGCTCGTGTAAGTCATCTGGCAGGGATCCTCCATGTGGAGAATCACGTGAGGTTCCACGGGGGGGTAGGCCGAGTACCATTCGTCGAAATCCCTGAAGCGTCTGTCTCCGACGGGCAGTCCTTTTCCCTCCTTTGACCAGATGAATGTCGTGACCGTCGGCATGGTGTCGAGTACGTCCTCCACCAGGCCGTACAGTTCGTCTTCAACTATGAAGACGGTGCTTTCGGAATGATTGATGCAGTAGGCGATATCGTCGCCCCGCAGGAGGTAATTGACGGCAAGGTATATGGCCCCCACCTTGCAGCAGCCGAGCCAGGTGAGGACGTGGTGCCGGGTGTTATGGGCCAGAATCGCCACGCGGTCGTATTTTTCCACCCCGAGATCGATGAGGGCGTTGGCGACGCGGTTGATTTCATCTTCCAGTTCCCTGTAGGAAAGTTTTGTGTCCCCGTAGACAAGAGCGGTTTTATGGGGGTGGCGATAGCGGTTCCGGCGAATGACATCGGCGATGACCCACCGGTTGGTGTGGTTGTAACGGTTCCTTAAAAACTCGATATTCTCCTTGTTGATAACGCTGAAACGGTTTCGTTCTTCTTCTCTCAAGGGATGCATTGATCTCCTCCTTACTGACCGGAATGTATGGACGGTGGAAATGCCGTTGAAACGCGGGCAGTTCACGCCGCCTTTGAGCGACCATCCCCTCCCGGGGCAATCGCTTGGGATACGTCCATGGTGTCTTATGTTCAGGTCAACCGTGAAGATAATGATGGAAGGGCGGACGCCGGGTCTTCTCGCGCGGCATGGTACGAGAGAGGAGAAAGGTGTCCTGCTTCTCCATCGGTGAGCGTTAAAAAAGAACCTGTTCTCTTATTCCGGACGCCATATATCATTGAACGGTGTCGAAGGGAAGCGCAATTTTTATTCAGAGGCGGTACGGTCCCGAACCGCCATAACAATTGATAAAAGAGGCCCAAAGGGGTATAAATGATTCATCGAACATCAGGGGGACCG
>CAYTUH010000275.1:3271-4319 GCA_964441165.1 uncultured Syntrophaceae bacterium | reverse complement strand
CTGGACTACGAAGTCCTACTGGAACGAGCCGGACATGAATGCCCTGATCGGACGGGGGATGACCGCGGTGAGGCGCCAGCTCGCGCTGGGAGGTGAATCACCCGATTACGCCCCCGACGATATCCGCTTCCGCCGTGCCGACGCCTATCTGACAGCCCTGATCGTTCCTTCGCCCCTTGAGGGCCTTTCGGAAGGGGAGATGCGGCAGGTGCTGGCAATCGTGGAGACCCTGAAGCGTCCCGCCGGGATCCTCCGCTACGAGAATGACAGCTACCAGTCGGGAAATTACTGGATAGAGAGACCGGGTGCAACGGAGTCCCTCGCCGGTGTCACGGCGACGGGAGACGCCTCGTCCCGCCAGGCCTTCCTGGAACGATTCCGACGACTCATTCCCCACAGCGAGGCGCAGTGGTTTTTCGACAGCCTCCTTGTCCTGGCACGGCTTCACCTGGCGTCGATCACCGGCGATCCCGTCCAGAAAGAACAGGATATCCACTATGCAGCCATTCATCTGAAACGGGCACTGGGACAGCTTACGGGCTCCTTTGGTGACATGCCGGCCCTCGCTGCCGACGGCACTCCTGCCGCGTCCCTTCTGGCGCCGGAGAGCATCAATACAGTGGTGGTCGACGGGGACCACGCGCTGCTGCCGTCACCCATCGTTCCCCTGAACTGGGCGAAGGCGTCGCTCAGCATGGCCCTGAACCGGTATGAACGGGATGTGTTCGGACAATAAGAGGTGCGGGACAATCAGATGACAAGGAAAAGGGCCTTTGTCATGTCTGGCTCAACGGAAGGGGAAACGAGTCATACCATAACACTCGACGGCGTGGTCCGCCCCATTAACGGATCACTGCCGCGGGTCCCCGCCTGCAATAGTCTTCACGGGGAAGATGAAGACTCCCTTGCCGTTATTCTTTTTTCCGCAGATCCGATCCACAGCAGGAAAAGGTACAGGGGGCGCTGTCTTCGTGGCAGCCGCACTCTTCCGCAGGCGTCCCGGCGTCCCGGCATTCCTTCACCACCTGCAGTTCCAGGCCGCACTCCC
>CAYTUH010000275.1:1836-3261 GCA_964441165.1 uncultured Syntrophaceae bacterium | reverse complement strand
GCAGTAATAAACCTCGCCCTTTTTCATTTCATGGCAATTAGGCATAGCTGAAACCTCCTTGCGTACTCTTGCGTGCACTATGCCGCATCGGGAGGACGTCGGATTGACAGGGAAAACAAACAGGTGCTTCTTCACGCACAGACTGCCGCCTCTAAAGACAATAGGCTATCAGGAACCGATGCGCCGTTTATCCTTCTTTCTTGTTCTCTTTATAGAAGTTTACCAGGTATTCCTCCTCCATGGGTGAGAGGTTGAACTCCCGGGCAGCTTTTTGAATGAGTTGGGACAGAGGCGCGCCTTCTTCCTCAATTTGACTGGAGATCCATTTTACCGCCTGCCGCATCTTCTCGCCTTTGGGCTGAACTACCGCCATCCTTTCTCTCCTTTCTTTACCTGTAGATGGCCAATATCCTACACCATTGCAAGAATATTATCCATCATGTTTTTCACTCATTCACGGAGCGAATGGCGGCGCCTGGGGTCAGGCAATCGCCGTGCCCGAAAGGTCCGTCCGGGTGGGGGACGGGGAATGACCTTCAGGAGCAAGGGGCGTTCCCCGGAAATCTCCGGAGTCGGCCATGGTGCATTACAATGATTTGATATCATTACAGATAGTGTTTTTGTGGCTTGCTTTCCATGATGACGATGGTTACAATACCTTCATCACGAATAAAGGAGTGCGGTGGATTTTATGGGAGACGCATTGACGATACTCATCATACTTGCCGTCTGGATTATCCTTCAGGCCTATGTCCTTCCCAAAATGGGAGTTTCAACCTGAATGAAACAGACCTGCCAGGTGGCAGACAAGAAGAAATCGAACAAGAAAACCGAAACCGAAAGGGCGTCAGGAAGCGGAGAATAACCCCTCCCGGCGAGCTTTTTCCTTGACAAATTGTTAATATTAATCTATTTACCGCCGCTTATAAGTAGATTCAATGACCGAGAGGTAACACAATGGATGAAGAGTCACCTGAAATAACCTGTTCAGCAGCGGCACGTTGCTGGATGTTATTCATCGTCGGGTTGATTATTCTTGTTCTTGCTCCCTCCCTCTACCACGGAAAGGCCTTCGCGCCCCTGATCATCGAAGACAGAGGCATCTGTCAGTCCAGTATTCAGTCTTCTCCCCTTCCCGCAGCTGAAGAAACGGTCTCTCTCGCACCCGCCGACGAACCCGCACCGGTTGAGCCTGCCGAGGAAGAAGTGAGCGACGGTAATGACCCCGCCCGCAGGTACCATCCGATAATCGAAAGGGCGGCAGAGCGGTACAACGTCGATCCCGCGCTGGTCAAGGCGATCATCATGGCGGAGTCGAACTATAACCCCCGGGCCGTCTCCCGGCGCGGGGCCCGCGGCCTGATGCCGCTCCCCTGGTGCAGTCCTGGCTGGACCGGGAAAATTATGAAGCAGAGCGCGCTCAAA
>CAYTUH010000275.1:0-1826 GCA_964441165.1 uncultured Syntrophaceae bacterium | reverse complement strand
GGGGCCCGCGGCCTGATGCAGTTGATGCCTCGCACAGCGGAAGCCTTGGGCGTGCAGGATATTTTCGATCCCGAACACAATATCAATGGCGGTGTCCGGTACTTCAGAAAACTCCTCGACCGGTTCAACGGTGACGTGGAGCTGGCCCTTGCCGCCTACAATGCGGGGAGCCGGAAAGTCAGAATGTACCGGGGCGTTCCTCCCTTCGAAACGACACAGCGATATATCGAAAAAGTCTTCGCCTATTACGAGTACTATAAAGAGGAAGTGGCAGCCGGAACGGAAAGTGTGTAGCCGCTCCTTTGCCTGACGGTGCCCTTCGGGGAAGAAGATTGTCGTGTCCCGTCTCCCCGGCCTCCTGCGAATGAAATGCCTCCCTGCATGAAGGGGTCCTTCTCTCTTATGCCGACAGGTAGGATGTTCCCTTGATCTGCATCGACACTTCGAGGCGTCTCATGGCAAGGGCGCAGAGGAAGGTCAGGATGAAATAGAGGGCCGTGATGGTCAGCCAGACTTCAAAGGTGAGGTAGGTCGCCGCCATGAGCTCCATTCCCTGGAAGGTGAGTTCCTGGACGGAGACGACGGAGACGATGGCCGAATCCTTGATCGTGGAGATGAGCTGACCCGCCATGGGCGGCAGGACCCTTCGCACTGCCTGCGGAAGTATGACGAAACGCATCTGCTGCCACCACGTAAGACCCGTCGCGGTCGAGGCTTCCCACTGCCCCTTTTCGATCGACTGAATGCCCGCCCTGATGATTTCCGTCATGTAGGCGCCCTCGTACAGGGACAGGGTGATAAGCGCCGAGATAAAGGCGGAAAACCGGGCGGGTTCGGCGAACAGGAGGGTCAGAATCCACGTCGTCCTTTCGGAACGTGACCGGATGAATTCTTCGACACCGAGAGCCGTCATGATCTGGTCGCCGAGAAAAAAATAGAAAATGAAGACAAGTACGAGCGGCGGGGTATTGCGGATAAGTTCCACGTAGGTGCGTGCGACGAGCCGTTTGAAAAGGCTCGGACTTATTCTGAAAAACCCCATGACCGTTCCGATCAGGATGGCCAGGAAGGTCGCCCAGAGGCTGAGCCGGATCGTGGTGAGAAACCCCTGCATCAGGAGATTAGTGACCCATCTCCCCGCTTCTTCATCATAACGGAAGAAGTACTGGGGTATGACGGACCAGTTCCACTTGTAATGAACGACTGCCGTGACCCGATAGGCGATGTATGCCGTGATCATCACGAGAAAGCTGATGACGACGACATCGAGCAGGGTGATGGGGATCTTTTTCTGCCGCATAGTTATATTCAGTTTCAAGTTACACGTTGAAAGTTTAAGGTTACCCTCCCCTCCGGGGAGTTTCGCTCAGGAACTTTTAAAAGCTGTCAGCTGTCAGCGGTCAGCGATCAGCAAAAAGATTCAAAACGAAAGGCACCGGCAGATGTCATTATGGAATCTGCATCAACGGATATCCGGTATACATGACGAAGATTCCCGCATGCGGGTATGTCCGTTTTTCCTCTGTTCCTGGCGTTGCCAATCCTTCAATCCCTGATCCGTCAATCCTGTAATGTAGCCGCCTGATTCATCAGGCTATTGCGCGACAAGCGCAAGGAATTGTTCAGCATCAAACCAAACAAATACGCCGATAAATCGGCCGGCTACATAAAAACTCTCAGCGAAACAGCAAACAAAATGACAGTCTGTCATTGCGAGGAGGTCGCCAGCAGCGGCCGACGCGGCAATCTTAAGAGCTTTCAGCAGTCAGCCATCAGCGGTCAGCAAAAAACAAGAAATTAAAAACATTTACTCTACGACAATAATG